>JAFGTL010000509.1 GCA_016934125.1 Candidatus Hydrogenedentota bacterium | reverse complement strand
TCAGTGCATCAGCCGCTCCCCCGCCACTTGGTTCCATGGCCGCGGCGTGTCCGAGGCGAATCATTGCGACGAGATCGTCGATGGCCCGTTCGCTCTGTCCTCGCCGGCAGAGGTGCAGGGCATGGGCGCTCAGAAGCCGCGTGCAATGTGTTACGTCACTGCATCCTAGGATTGGAGGCATTCCGGTGGTGTCAATTCCGTGAATGGGCCCGCCCCGGGCGACTGTCGAGTGGATCTGGGCCATAAGATCCGGATTCGATTCAGCCATTTGTGCAAGCTCTTCGTCCGAGCGAAACCACGGATTCGCGCCGTCGGCGACGCGATGGAGTTCCTCGAACAGGGCCTGAAAGGCGCGGACATTGTCCACCCATTGGGCGAACTGCTCGGGCGTAATCGCGTCGTCGCACTCGGCGCTGATCGCCTGACCCACGGCTGCGGCGTCGCCCGTCGCGGCCTCATGCAACTGCTCGAACACGCATACAATCGGCGGCTTCGACAGGCCGGCAATCGTGGCGCGGCTTCGGTTTGCGCGCCAGACGAGGCCGATCCCCGCCAGGATCATGGCAATCCCTACTGCCATTATCGCGGTGCCTATGTAGTTGCGAGCAGCCCGGCGAGCCATAGTATTGCCCCTTGCATGGAGATGCATCCCCCTGCGAACACGGCCCGATCGATCGGGGATTCGCGTTCGACCCCGACCACTACCCAAGAAGTCTAGCACAGTCGTTGCCGATGGGCAACGGGGGCGGATGCCGCCGAGCGGCCCGCCCACGATTGGCTTGCCGTGCCGTGTGCGCATGTCCCATGCGGGCATGTGCCATGTGCGCATGTGCCATGCGGGCAGCAAGTCCCTCTATAATATAGCGCCACGGCGTTTACCCCCTGGGGGTGGATGATCAAGCGAGATTGCCATTGAGCCCACGGCGCGAGCCGCGCCGGGGCCCAAGGGGGATGTGGTACAATCCCCGTGCGCCGCCGATTGGGGCGGCGTCTCGAGGAAAGCAAGGCTGGGTCGGCCCGTTGGCGCGCGGGCCGAAGGTGTCGTCTGGTTTGAGGCCGTACCGCCAGCGTCCAGCATTTTCGATGCAGCAGACGCCTGAACGGAAGTGAAGCGTGGCTAGGAGAATCCTGGTAGCCGTCGGGCTGTTGCTGCTGGTGGCGGCGGCGGTGCTGTTTTTTGCCATGCGCGCCTTGGTGCTGCGCAGTTTCTCGCAGTTGGAGCGGGAAGCGCTCGGCACCGACATGGCCCGCGTTGAGGCCGCGCTCGAAGAGGAGTCGTCCGTCCTGAGGGCGACGGCGCTCGATTGGTCGGCGTGGGATGACACGCGCGATTTCCTGGTGGACGTGAACGAGGCGTACATCGCGGGGAACCTGCAGCCCGCGTCGCTTGAGACGATCTCCGTGGACTGCATGATCTTCCTGGACACGCAAGGGGGCGTCGTCTACGTGGCGGAGCGGGAGCCGGGGGATGCCCTCTCGAAGGCGCTCGTAGAGCACGTGGGGGGCAACGAGGAACTGCTCGAGCATCCTGCCCATGACGACAACCGGGGTGGCATTCTCCTGCTCGAGCACGGCGCGGCGCTGATGGCGGTGTCGCCGATCACGGGAAGCAACATGGCGCCGCCCGTGTCGGGAACGCTGGTGATGGGGCGCGCGTTCGACACGGAGGCCGTGGGGCGGTTGGCGGATCGACTGCGCTTGTCCATCGAGGTGTTTGGCGCGGAGGATCCGACGGCGCCCGGGGACATCCGGCGCGCGTGTGCGCGCATGGCGGCTCAGGATAGTCTGGTGATCGAGGAGTTGTCGCGAGACGTGATTGCCGGATACGTCGGGGTGGCGGATCTTTACGGTGCGCCGGCCCTGGCGCTTCGTATCAACAAGGACAGGCGGATCTACCGCGAGGGGCTCGCGACAACGCGCCTCTACCTGTTTGTCCTTCTGCTCGGCGGGGCGGTGACGCTGGTGGCGCTGGCGGTGACGCTCAACCGTAATGTGTCGCGGCCCATCGCGCAATTCACTGCGCGTCTCGAAACGATGCGGCGCACGAAGGATCTGTCGCGCCAGATCGAGTGGGATACTGACGACGAACTCGGGATGTTCGCGCGCGAATTCAACCGGATGACGGAGGCGCTCCACGAAACCACCGGCGCGTTGAGCGACAGTGAACAGCGCTACGGAGCCCTGTTCGAGTCGGCCAGCGACGCGATCTTCATCGTGCAGGACGGCCTCCTCGTCGACAGCAACCGCAAGGCCCTCGAACTGTTCGGTTGGGCCAAAGAGGACTTGATCGGGGCCGAGCCGGTGCTCCTGTCTCCGCCCGTTCAACCGGACGGCTCCGACTCGCCGGAGCAGATACGTGAGCGGATCAAGGAGGCGTTTGACGGGACGTCGCAGGTGTTTGGATGGCGCCACCAACGGCGGGACGGGAGCTGTTTCGACGCGGAGGTAAGCCTGAGCGCCGTGGAGGTGCGCGGGACGCGCTACATCCAGGCGATTGTGCGGGACATCTCGGAGCGGATCCATGCCGAGGAGCGGCTTCGAGAGAGCGAGGAACGGCTGCGCACGATCTTCGAGACGGTGCCGACGGGGACGATCATAGTGGATCCGAGGACGCACCGCATCGTCGAGGCCAATCCGGTGGCGTGCCGGATGTTCGGCGTGGAACGGAGCGAGGTGGTCGGGCAGATCTGCCACCGGTTTATGTGTCCGGCGCAGGAAGGCGAGTGCCCCGTGACAGATCTGGCCAAGACGGTGGACTGGGGGGAGGAGCGTGTTCTGGTTGATCGCGCGGGCAACCACGTGCCGATTGTGAAGAATGTGACGTGGATCCGGCTCGGTGGCGAGCCGTATCTGCTGGAGAGCTTCCTGGACATTTCGGAGCGCAAGAAGGCGGACGAGGCCCTCCGGAAGAGCGAACAGTTGTATCGATTCCTGGCGGACAATGCCACCGACGTCATCTGGACGATGGATCTCGAGTTCCGGCATACGTACGTCAGCCCGTCCGTGGCCCGGCTTCGCGGCTACAGCGTTGAGGAGGCCATGGCGCAGCCGATCGAGGAGGTGTTGACGCCCGAGTCGGTGGCCCGGGTGAAGTCGGTGGTGGGAGAGGCGCTGCGGGCGTCGCCGGCGGTCAACGTATTCGCGAGGACGCTGCATCTCGACGTGCGCACCAAGGACGGAGGCACTGTGCCGACGGAAGTGAGCGCGCGCCTGCTTCGCGATGGCTCCGGGAAGGCGACGGGCATCCTCGGCGTGACGCGCGACATCACGGAGCGGGTGCGGGCGGAAGCCGACAAGACGCGGCTCGAAGTGCAACTGCGCCATGCCCAGCGCCTGGAGTCGATCGGGATCCTGGCGGGCGGGCTGGCCCACGATTTCAACAACCTGCTTTCGCCGGTGATCGGATACTCGGAGATGCTGCTCGGGGACGCGGAGCGGGATCACCCGTGGCGGGAGCATCTGACGCACGTGCTGGATGCGGCGGAGCGGGCGCGGGCGCTGACGCAGCAGCTCCTCGCCTTCAGCCGGAAGCAGGTGCTCGAGACGCGGATCCTGAGCCTGGGCGCGCTGGTGGCGGAGTTTCAGGACATCCTCCGCACGGCCCTCGGCGAGCAGGTGG
>JAFGTL010000508.1 GCA_016934125.1 Candidatus Hydrogenedentota bacterium | reverse complement strand
GGTTCCCGAGATGCTGCCGCCGCGATACAAGACGATCTCGATGCTGTCGTTGTCCGTGGCATAGGCGCCGGTGGTGAGCGTCACATAGCCGTCGGCTTTCACGCGAAGCCGGTAGGTGCCGGGCAGCAGCCGGTTCAGCGCGAAGGTGCCGTCGAGCGCGCTTCTGACGGGCCGGAGGTCGGTGCCGTAATAGAGCCGATCAAAGGGGGCGCTCGCTCCCGCTGCGGCCGGAACGCCCGCCAGGCCGCGTGAAACCTCGGCGCCTGCGACAGGGAGTCCGTCCTGATCGCGGACTACGCCCGCCAGGACGGCGCCGGGATGAAGCACCAGTTCAACGTACTGATCGAGTTCCAGCGTGGAGAATGCCATCCGCCGATAGGCGCTCAGGTTGTCGGCCTCGGCCGTCACGTGGTAACTGAGCCACAGGCCCTCGAACTCGCTCCGATCGGAGGCGGTGGGCAACTCGTCGAATGCGAATTCCCCGTTGTCGTCCGTCGTCGTTTCGACGGTAAACGCCCGGATTGGACTTTCCGACCACGGATCGTGCTCGACACGCACCGCGCAACCGGGCACGGGCGAGCCGTCGTCAAGCACGACACGGCCGTGAAGCAGGGCCGTCTTGTCGAGGTAGAACGCGTTGGGATCGCTCTCCGGGCCGGCGTCCTTGGCGGCGACGATATCGCCGGGGTTCGGTTCGGCCGGGGGGGCCGCGGCAGGCGCCGGCGGGGCCGGGCGCTGCCCGATCGCCTCGTAGACGCCACCTTCGATGGGGGGCGGTACGTCCTGCCCGCGACTCCTGGTGAACGCCCAGTAGCCGCCGAACAGAACGGCCGCACACGCCACCACCACCACCACGGATACCGCCTTCTTCATCGCGAGGATTCCTCCTGCGGCCGCCACCTTGGCTGCCGTGGCCGCGCCGGCCCCGTGCACGCCGTAGCGCACACCCGACACGGCCAGTTTGCCGAGCGTCGCGGTGACCGCGGCCGGGGCCGCGTCCGCCGGGGCGCTCAGCAATGCACTCAACAGAGGAATCGTGATCGCGATGCCGCGCCGGCCGAGGGCCTTGCGGACTTCCTGGACGCCCCGGTTGATGCGGTACGTGACGGTGCCGCGGGGAATGCCGAAGGCGTCGGCGATGGCCTGGTGGGTGCGGCTCTCGAGGAAGTGGGCCACCAGCGGCTCCCGCAGATCCGCGGGCAGCGCGGCGATGGCCTCGTCCACATAGCCGTAGACGTCGTCCCAGTACGGGGCGTCGGCCTCGGGCCGCGTGGCCGCGTACGCCTTCTCGCGTTGCCGGCGCCGCACCCGCGAGCGGATGCGCTTGAGCGCGAGGTTGGTCGCCGCGCCGTGCAGCCACGGCCCGAGGTGGGCCGGGGGCGCCCCCTCATACCGCGCCAGGCCCTCGAAGCACTCCTGGGCCGCGTCCTCCGCCTCCGAGGCGTCGCCGAGCACGCGCCGGCACGTGGCATACACCATGTCCGCATACCGGCCCACCAACTCGGTGAACGCCTCCGGATCCCGGTGCTCGATCCACCGGGTGAGGGCCAAGGTGTCTCTGTCGTTTGAAGCGATGCCGCCCATAATACCCACTCGCGATCCGATTCTACCTATAGGTTCCCACGGGCGGCAATCCGGTTGGAGATCGCCGTGGCGGCGGAAGTGCAACGGACTGATCGGGCGTTAGTGGGGCCCGCGACGCGGCCGCGGATGGGCCCGGCGAGACCGATGCTCTCTGACGCGCTTCTCGCCAACGATCCACCTCCCGTGCCCGGTGTTCGTAAAGGAAAAGCAGCCGGCCGGATCCGTCAGCGTCTAGTACTGGGAGCGCGGCCTTTCGCGCCAGGTGTGCACTGGCGCGAAAGGGATCGGCCGGCCGCTTTCCTTCTCAAGGAGCCGCCCCACAATCAGCCCGCCGGTGGCGATGAGGATCTGGGCCCCGGCAAGGGCCTGGCCCGGCAGGCCGCGGGCGAGTCCGTCGAGGCATTCCGGGGCCGCGTTCTCCGCCTCGGGGGCGTCGGGAAACACGGGCCGGCACGCGGCATAAACCATATCCGCATACCGGCCTACCCCCTCCGTGAAGGCCTCCGAACCCCGGTGCTCGATGCACCGGGCAAGGGCAGAGGCGTCTAGGGTGAAGCCGCCCATAGTTCCCACTCGTCACGCTATTCCATCAGTAAGTTCCCGCGGACGGCGATTTGGTTGGAACAATCTGCAGCGACAGAAGCGCAGCCGAGGCCGGGGCAGAGTGGTATATTGGGGCCGGCCCCGGGGCGTAGCGCGGGCAGGGCGGACAGGCCGGGCCGGCGCACCGGGGCCCGAGGCGGCGGCCGGCGAAGCCGCGTGACGGGAGGAAAGCAGGCATGGCGGGCGATATCGCGATGCTGGTGGCGGGTTTCGTGTTGCTCGTCAAGGGCGCGGATTGGCTCGTGAAGTCCGCCTCCGCCCTTGCGCGCTCGCTGGGCGTGTCCGATCTGGTGGTCGGCCTGACAGTCGTTGCCTTCGGCACGTCAGCGCCGGAGCTTGTGGTGAGCGTGCTCTCGAGTATCAAGGGCAGCCCGGACTTGAGCATCGGCAACGTCGTGGGGAGTAACATATGCAACATCCTGCTCATTCTCGGCGTGTCCGCCCTGATCCGGCCCCTTTTCGCCACGAGGGGCACGGTTTGGAAGGAAATCCCGTTCATGTTGCTCGCCACGGCCGCCCTGATCGTCCAGGCCAACGACGCGTATCTCGACGATAGCGCGTCAACGATATCGCGCGGCGACGGGCTGCTGCTTCTGCTCTTCTTCGCGGTGTTCCTTGTCTACATCGGCCAGGCCGTGGGCGACTTGCGCCGGCGGCCCGGGCAAGAAAGGCCCGCGTTCCGCGCGAAGTCAGGGCTGTTGCTGGGTTTGAGCCTCGCCATGCTCATCGGTGGGGCGGCCTGGACGGTTAACGGCGCGAAGGCCCTGGCATTGGGGTTGGGCCTCAGCGAGAGCCTGCTCGGGCTGACGGTTCTGGCGGTGGGCACGAGCCTGCCGGAACTGGCGACTTCGGCGGTCGCCGCCTACCGAGGGAACAACGAGATCGCCGTCGGCAACATCGTCGGCTCGAACATCTTCAATGTGTTCTTCATTCTCGGCGTGAGCGCCGTCGCGTCGCCGCTGCCCTGCGGCGCGTTTCTGAACGGCGACTTGGCCGTCATGGCGGCTGCGTCGCTGCTGCTGTTCCTCGCCATGTTCTTCGGCAGGCCGAAGCACCAGGTGCAGCGCTATGAGGCGGGCTTCTTCCTCCTTCTGTACGCGGGCTACATCGCTTGGCTTGCGCACCGCGGATAGCGCGAGGCGCGGCTCGCGAGCCACAACGGTGTCACCTCAGCCGCCGAGTTCGTCGACGAGGCGGAGGGCGTCCGCCCGGAACTGGGCGATGGCTCGGGCCACGGCGGGTGCGTTCCCGGGTGCGTCGTCGACGACGTATTCGTTGAGCGTGGTTCTCCAGGGCAGGGCGAGAAGCGCCCGGGCGCGTTCCCGGCGCAGCTTCTCCTCGAAACTCGATGGCGGCCCGGCGTTCTCAACGGCTTCGAGCCGATCGCGCAGCAGGCACAGCAGATCGTAGTCGAAGAACCCTTCCCGCAGGTTGACAAGGCGGAGGGATGGCCGCGGGTTCCCATCTCGATCCCAATACACGATGGCGCCGGTGCCGTACGCGCTGCGCGTGCCCTCGCTGTAAGGCCGCCAGGCCGTGAGGGGGGCGTTATCCTCGAGGCGCTGTTCGCGATCCACCCAGTCGTACAGGTGATAGTAGAGCCAGCCGTCCACCTCGTTGGCGAAGCTGGCCCAGTGGAGGGCCTTCGACCACAGGGGATCCTCGTGGATCTCCCAACCGATGCTATACCACCAAACCTCGATGCCCCGCTCCCGGGCCATTCGGGCCAGCACCGGATCGTATTCGCGCAGGAGGGGGATCCAGATGTCCACGGGGAGATCCCAGCCCGCGTCAAGAAGTTTCTGTAAAAGTGCTTTGGTGATCTCGAAGAGCCTTGTTGCCTGTTGAGACCTCTTGATTTCCTCACCC
>JAFGTL010000507.1 GCA_016934125.1 Candidatus Hydrogenedentota bacterium | reverse complement strand
TCCAGCCCGTGGTAGCTGCCCGTGCGAACCACGGCGCGCAGGGCCGCGTTCATGCCCGGCGAGTCGCCCCCGCTGGTGAGTACGCCGATCCGCTCCATCGCAACCCTTCCTCCCTTATCGTTCAGCGGCCCGCCTCGGCCGCCCCGGCCGCCTCAGCCGCCCATGGCGCGCCGCACGTCGAGGGCGCGCGCCCGCCACTCGGCGAGCGCGGCCACGCCGTTGGCCTCGATCGCGCGGCCTTGTTTCATGAGCGACTGGGCCTCCTGCATCAACCGCGTCACCTCGCCCAGCAACCAGTCGCCCCGGGCCAGGGCGCCCGTCGGCCCGCCCGAGCTGGTGAGGTACTGGGACTTGTATCCGTCGCACTTGGCCAGGGTTTTGTCGAGCGGTTCGAGGAAGGGCTCGTGGGCCTCCTCCTCGAGCACGCACAGATGGCGCACAAGGCGCGCCAGCCGCGCCATGGCGCCCACGGCCACCTCGGCCGGCACCGTGCCCGCCGCCCACCCCCGTTCGAGTTCCGGAAACATGCGCAGCAGCGCGAAGAAACTGAGCCGATCCGGCTTCTCGGCGTCCGGCGCGGCGATGGCGTTGAGCACGTCGATCAGTTCCGGCGGGAGCGCCTCGCGCAACGCATCCGAGCCGAGGATCCCCTGGGCCTCGACGCACGCCATCGTGCTTGCCGCCCGGGCCAGCACATCGCCGCCCGCACCCGTCAGGTAGCAGGGCTCCGGGCCCGCGGCCACCGCCACCGCGCCGCCGTTGCCGCCCGGCGCATCGAGGGGGTTGTTGTCCATGTCGGACAAGGCCAGATCCGTCGCGCCGCCCAGTTCGAGTTCGAGTTCGAGCGGCCCGGCCGAACCCGCCCGCCACAGCACCATCACCCAGGTGGTGCCCGTGCGGAACACGTAGGCCTCGGCGGGCTCCTCGAGCCCGAGGGCCCCGGCGTACACCGCCCCGTTCAACTGCCGGCCCAGCGCGCTCAGCGTCACGAACCCGTCCTGAAACCGCCCCTCGTCGAACACGAAGGCCGAGTCCACTTCCGTGCGCACCGCGCCCGCCGCCGCGTTCACCACCACGTCGCGCACCAGTTCCGCGCCCGTCCGGGCCGGGCCGGGCTCCCCGCCCTGCCCCGGCTCCGGCACCACCACGAGCCGCATCCCCTCATAGCCCGCGCCCTCGGCCACGGCCCGCACCGCCTCGATCGTCCCAGACGGCGCCGCGGCGCCCGGCCGGAACGCGATCGCGGAGGCATAGCGGCCCGCACCCGCGCTCAGCGCCGCAGCCAACGCCTCCGCATCATCCACCACGAGGGCGATGGGCGCCCGCGATCCGCCCCGGGCGATGGCCTTGGCGATCGACTCGAGCCGGGCCGCCTCGCCGCCGGCGTCCACGTCCCACCGGGCGATCCAGTCGTCCAACCCGGCCGACAGCGACTCGGCCAGGGCCGGCGCGTCGTCGAGTTCGTCCACCGGGAGGTATACGGCGAGTTTCACGCCCTTCGGCCAGCCTTCCTCGGCGCACGAGGCCAGGTTCGGCGCGTCGGCGCGCACCCGCACGCGATTCAGCGGCAGCCCGCGGGCCACCTGGAACATGTGGGGCGTAATCGCCGCCAGGCTGAGCCCGGCGGGCCCGCCCGAGGCGCCGCCCGGCCGATCCACCCGGCAGAACCGGCCCGTACGCTCGAAGGCCGGCCCGCCCGCCGGCGCCAACTCGAACCGGATCTCGTAGAGCCCGCGCCGTTCGGGCACGTCGGCAATGGGCAGCCAGTGGGCGCTGTGGGCGCGTAGGGCGATGGCGCCCAGATCAACCGAGGCCACCGCCTCGCCGTTGTGGAGGATCTCGGCGTGCGCCTCGAAGGCCAGATCGGCCGGGGAGGAGAACTCGACGATGAGGGGATCGTCCACGTAGACGTGGGGAATAGGCTGATCGGGCGCGAGCACCACCTCGAGGCCGTCCGCGGGCGCCGCGGCACCCGCACCCGCGCACACAACCAGGGCCGCTGTGAGTAGCGCGCTCATAGCCCCGCGAGAAAGGGGTTGCCCCTGCGTTCGGCGCCGATCGACGTGGTCGGGCCGTGCCCGGGATACACCGTGGTTTCGTCCGGAAGCGTCAGCAGCTTGGTGCGGATCGATTCGAGGAGTTGGGCGTGGTTGCCCCCGGGCAGATCGGTGCGCCCGATCGAGCCCGCGAACAGCACGTCGCCCGCCACCACGATCCCGTCGCACACGAGCGCGATGTGGCCCGGCGAATGGCCGGGCACGTGGAGCACCCGGAACTCGGCGTTGCCCACCGCCACCGTGTCGCCCTCGACGAGAAACCGATCCGGCTCGGGCGACGGCGGAAAAGGCACGCCGAACATGACGCCCTGCTGCTCGATGGTTCTGAGCAAGGGCAATTCGGCCTCGTGGCACACCAGATCCGCCCCGGTTTCCGCCTTCAAGGCCCCGTTGCCGCCGCAATGATCGCAATGGCAGTGCGTATTGACGATGGCGCGCACGTCCGCCCCGCGCAACGCCGCGAGCACCTCGGGCGTGGCCTCGCCGGGATCGATGACCACGGCCTCGCCTTCGTGCTTCACGACGAAGCAGTTGCTCACAAACGGCGTCACGGGAAACGTCAGGATCTGCACCATGCACCTCCAACCCAACAGGCGGTGCCCAGATGCTACCGGCTTCGGTTGGACGAGTCAAGCCGCGCCCGGCTACAATGCGGCCCTCAACAACCGGACGGAGGCCCATCATGCGCAGCCTGTTGCCGTGGACGCTCGGAGTCGCCCTGGCCCTCACCGCCGGCGCTGTCGAACTCGACGAATCCCCCGCCAAGGCCGGCGAATGGGGCTACCGCCCCGCCGACGGCACGGAGCCGGCCCTGAATCCGCCGGGATTCTCCTGGCGCCCGTGCGACGGCGCTGCGTCATACACCCTCGAGATCGCCAAGGATGAGGCGTTCGCCGACGTGGTCTGCCGCCAGGAGGACATCCCGTGGAACGCCTTCTGTCCCTCTATGCCCCTGCCCGCCGGCACCCTCTACTGGCGCTACGCGGCCGCCGACGACGCCGGCCAGCGCACGCCCTGGAGCCAGGTGCGTTCCTTCACCGTCGCTGCGGATGCCCTCGTGTTTCCGAAGCCCACCCCGGCCCAACTCGTCGAACGCATGCCGGCCGGCCATCCGCGCCTCTTCTTCCGGCCCGAGGATCTCGAGCGATACCGCGAACTGGCCCAAGGGGCCCTCGCCGAACGCTGGAAGAACGCCGTCGCCCGCGCCGACGCCCTCCTCGCCAAGCCCCCCGACACCTCCGAGCCGCCCTTGTATCCGGAAGGGATCACACGCAAGAGCGGCGAGTGGAAAAAGATCTGGTGGGGCAACCGGAACCGGGTGATCGCCGTGGCCGACGGCGCCGCCACGCTCGGCTTCGTGTACTGGCTCAGCGGCGAGGAGAAGTACGGCCAGGCCGCCCGCGATCTGCTCGTGGCCATGGCGGAATGGGATCCCAACGGCTCGACAAGCCGATCCTACAACGACGAAGCCGCCATGCCCGCCCTCTACATGGCTTCGCGCGCCTACACCTGGGCTTACCCGGCCCTCAGCGAAGCGGATCGCGCCGCCGTCGTCGCCATGATGCGCGTCCGCGGCGAACAGGCCTTCTCCTGCCTGCGCCACCACCTGTGGCGCCCCTACAACAGCCACAGCAACCGCCTCTGGCATTTCCTTGGCGAACTCGCCATCGCCTTCTACGACGACATCCCCGAGGCGCAAACCTGGCTCGACTACGCCATGACCATCTGCTACACCGCCTATCCCGTCTGGGGCGACGAGGATGGCGGCTGGCACGAGGGCACCGGATACTGGACGAGTTACACCGGCCGGTTCATGTACTGGGCCTACGTCATGCAGTCCGCCTTCGGCATCGACATCTTCCAGCGGCCCTTCTACCACCGCACCGGCTACTACGGCATGTACAACCTGCCGCCCGGCTCCGATCGATGCGGGTTCGGCGATCAGGCCACCTCCTCGAAGGGCATCGCCAACCTCATGGCCGTGCTCGCCGCCGGCGCGCAGAACCCCCACTGGCAGTGGTATGCCGAGGCCACCGGCGGCTCGCTGGGCGGCGGCTACCTCGGCTTCATCTACGCGGCCCGCGGCGTCAACGTCGCCGCCCAGCCACCCACCGACCTCCCCGCCTCGGCCTGTTTCCGGGGCACCGGCCGCGCCATCCTGAACACCAACCTCCTCGATGCCGCCGACAACGTCCAGATCCTCTTCAAAAGCAGCCCCTTCGGCACCCAGAGCCACGGCTACAACGCCAATAACGCCTTTCTCCTCAACCTGCGCGGCCAGCGCGTCCTCCTCCGCTCCGGCAAACGCGACGTCTACGGCAGCCCCCATCACAGGGACTGGATGTGGCACACCCAATCCGACAACGCCATCCTCGTGAACGGCGAGGGCCAGATCCGCCACAGCGCCGCGGCCTGCGGCCGGATCACCGCCTTCGAAACCACACCCGCCGTCGACTTCGTCGTCGGCGAAGCGGGCGACGCCTACGAACACCTCGATCGGTGGACGCGCCGGATCGTTTTCTTCAAACCCGACGCCGTCCTCATCCACGACGTGCTCGAAGCGCCCGAACCCTCGCGGTTCCAGTACATGCTCCACGCCCCGGGCGCCTTCGAACTCGGCACGAACTCCGTCACCTGGGCCGGCGATCCCGGCCGGATCGAGGTGCGCTTCCTCGAACCCGACGCCCTCGCCCTGTCCCAGACCGATCAGTTCGATCCGCCCCCGGCCGACTGGGCCAAGTACAACCTCGGCGAGTGGCACCTCACCGCCGAAACCACACAGGACGAGAAGCACGTCGAGTTCCTCACGATCATTCTCATCGACAACGCGCCCGTCGAGATCGAACGCGACGCGGGCCGACTCGCCCTCGGCCTGCCGGGCGGCCCTGCCCAGGTATGGCCCGCCCCGGACGCGCTCCGGGTTACAATGGACGGGTTCGAGCGCACCATCGAGTAGCGGACACGCGCCCGCATCGCCGGGCGCCAACAAGGAGGGCCACGCATGACGCGCGGCAACAACGAGCAGAGCCGAACCGAAGCACCGGGCCACGTGTCCCGCCGCGACTTCCTGCGGGTGGGCGCGGCCGCCGCACCCCTGACCGCTACGGCCCTGGGCCGCGCCACGGCCCTGGGCCGCGCCATGGCCGCCGACGCGCCCTGGGAGCAAACCTCGGACAGGAAGATCCGCATCGGCGTCGTCGGCGGCGGATTCGGCCTCGGCTTCCACTGGCACGAACACCCGAACTGCGTCGTCGAGGCCGTGAGCGATCTGATCCCGGAACGGCGCGATCGCCTGGCGGGCCGCTACAACTGCGCCAAAACCTATGAGTCCCTCGAAGAACTCATCCTCGATCCGAACCTCGACGCCGTCGCGGTGTTCACCGAAGCGCCCAACCACGCCCGCCACGTCATCGCCTGCATGGAACACGGCAAACACGCGATCAGCGCCGTGCCCGCCTGCATCACCCTCGACGAGGCCGCCGCCATGAAGGAAGCTAAGGAACGCACCGGGCGCACCTACATGATGGCCGAAACCAGCTACTACCGCCCGCATACGATCACCGCGCGCCGTCTCGTGCTCGACGGCGCCCTCGGCGAACTCGTCTATTGCGAAGCCGAGTACTACCATCCCGGCATCGGCGCCGCCGCCGACCACCTCTCCGTCCGCGACGGCCGCCGCACCTGGCGCTACGGCTTCCCCCCGATGCTCTACCCGACGCACAGCACCGCCTTCCTCGTCGGCGTCACCGGCGAGCGCCTCGTCAAGGTGTCCTGTGTCGGTACGCGCAACGACGATCCCGCCTGGAAGGACAACGTCTACAACAACCCCTTTGCGAACGGCATGGCCATGTTCCTCACCGATCTGGGCCATCCGTTCCGGTGCAACGTGGCCTGGGACATTTGCGGCCACGGGGAACGCGCCCAATGGCTTGGCCGCGAAGGCGCCATGTACATGTCGGGCTCGGGCGGTCAGCCCTTCTCGCTCCGCACCAAGGACGGCACCCAGACCGTCCTGCCCGACTACTGGCACATGGTGCCCCCCGCGATGCGCACCGACAGCGGCCATGGCGGCTCCCATCCGTTCCTCACGAACGAGTTCATCATGGCCCTCATCGAAGAGCGCGAACCGGCTGTGGATCTTTACGAGGCCTTGGCCTATACCGTTCCCGGCATCGTGGCCCACGAATCCTCGTTCCGGGACGGTGAACAACTCGACATACCCCAATTCGATCCCGCATGACGCGGGGATCGAAGCGGATGACACGGGAGATTCGCTGATGAAGAGCAGAACCAGACGAAACGCCGGGCTGTCGCGGCGCGCATTCCTCCAGTCCACCGCCGGGGCCGCCGCGGCCGGCGTGGCCGCCGGCGCCCTGCCCGCCGCGCTCGAGCGGGCCGCCGCCGCGGAACCGCCCTGGGAGCAAACCTCGGATAGGAAGATCCGGATCGGCGTCGTAGGCGGCCGGTTCGGGCTCAGCTTCCACTGGCATGAACACCCGAACTGCACCGTCGAGGCCGTGAGCGATCTCCGCCCCGACCGCCTCGAACGCCTGATGGGCAAATACGGATGCGCCAAGTCGTATCCGTCCCTCGAACAGCTTGTCCAGGATCCCAAGATCGAGGCCGTGGCCGTGTTCACGGGCGCGCCGAGCCACGCCCGCCACGTCATCGCCTGCATGGAACACGGCAAGCACGTCATCAGCGCCGTGCCCACCTGCATCACCCTCGACGAGGCCGCCGCCATCAAGGAAACCAAGGAGCGCACGGGGCTCAAGTACATGATGGCCGAGACGAGCTACTACCGCTGGCCCACCATCACCGCTCGCCGCCTCGTCCAGGACGGCGCCCTCGGCGAACTCGTGTACTGCGAGGCCGAGTACTACCATCCCATGACCCCCCAGGGCCGCCGCGAACTGTGGTACGCCGACGGCAAGCGCACCTGGCGCTATGGGTTTGCCCCCATGCTCTACCCCACCCACAGCACCGCCTTCCTCGTCGGCGTCACCGGCGAGCGCCTCGTCAAAGTCTCCTGCATCGGCACCGGCGATCCCACCGATCAGGCCCTCCACGACAACGTCTACAACAACCCCTTCCGGAACGCCATGGGCATGTTCCTCACCGATCAGGGCCATCCCTTCCGCTGCAACGTGGCCTGGGACATCTGCGGCCACGGCGAGCGCGCCCAATGGCTCGG
>JAFGTL010000506.1 GCA_016934125.1 Candidatus Hydrogenedentota bacterium | reverse complement strand
GGCCGCACGCGCTCCGGCTCGAACCACAGGATGAACCGCATCCCGTTGGCGTGGATCGCGTCGGAGACGGGCTTCAGGCCGTTGGGAAACTCGGCGGGCTTCGGAAACCAGTTGCCCACCCCGTTGGGGAATCCCCCGGGGAACCAGGCCGCATCGAGCCAGAGCGTGTCGAACCCGGCATCATGGGCGAACCCGGCCGCTGCGATCTGCCCCTGCTCGGTGGCCCATTCGGGCACCGTCCAGGAGTAGCGATCGAAACACTGAAGCGCCACCGGCACCTGCACCGGCCGCCCCTTCGACTGGGGCACGTAGTGGAACAGCATCAGCCGGCGAAACCGGTTGTGAATCGTCTGGACATCGCCACGGCCCAACATCAGGAGGATTCGGGGCGTCCGGATGGACTCGCCCGGATGAAGCAGGAGGTGGGTGCGCTCCATGCCCGCACGAAGCCGCGACACGCCCGGGGCCGTCCGCGCAGCCGAAACGGCCCATTGGCCCGACCACCCGACTGCCGTGATCAGCGTCTCGTCGCCGTAGCCGACATCGAAGAACGGGAACTCGCCATTCGACGAGCGGCCGCCGGAGGGCGTCATCCGGAACGAGTCGCCCGGCGCCAACGGGGTTGTCACATCGAGGAAACTCCGCTCGCCACACGAGTCGCCCAGGATCCGGCGCACCGCTGCGGCACGCTTCGAGTTACCCGTGCGCAGGGCCATGTCCAGCGCCTGGATATCATCGAGAACCGGCGAGTCCTTGTCTCCCTGATTCTCGAAATACAGCAGCCATTCCACCGCCCCGTAGCGCTTGAACACGCGCACCTCCGCCGTCACGGCCAGGGAGGTCTCCGGATCGATCCATCGCACGGTGTGTTCGACGGTGTCCGTCCCTTCCGTCGTAGCGCATTCGCGGGGCCAGCCGTTCAGGAGATCCGCAGACGCGCGCTGGCCGTACGTGAACGCGAAGGGGATCGCGCCCGGATCGAGCAGGCAATCCATCTGATCCGCGTCGAGCCAACGAACCGTCCCGTCGTCGAGCCTGAGGCAGGCGTCGGCCCAGTCGGCCTGATCGAAGCCGGGGCCGTCGTCGGTGGTGTCCACGCGCAACACGAGCGATTTCGCACCGGCCGGCACGTCGCACGCGACATGATACGGCTCATCGCCGCCATTCAATGTGGGCGTGCGGACGGCCTCGGTGCCGTCCACCTCGACGGAGAACGCCGCGCTGCCTCGCTTGCCCTGCGTGTCGTCGTTGTTGTCGATCACGGCGAACGCTTCGAAGCGGGTAACCCCCGAGGGCAAATGCACCGCGATCTCACTGTTGGCATGCGTTCCGAGGCCGTGGGCAAACTCCCGCGCGCCAATCCGGATCGGTGTTTCCATGCACGATTGGCCGAAACGGAGCACGTTGTAGTCCTGGCGCCGCACCTCGACGCGCACCGGCTCGCCGGCCGTCGGAGCAGGCTGGCCCGTGAACACAAGGCCGGCCCAGTTCATGACTTGATTTGCGGCCGCCGCATCCGGCATCACGCTGTCCTGCGGCGCGTCCGTGGGAATCGCTTCGTATTCCATGGCCTTCACTCCCGATTGATACAGAACCAGGATGGCGAATGTCGCCGACAGTGTGCAGAATCCTCTCACGGTTCCCCCTTTGGCACAGGGCGCGACACAACGCGAGTTGAACCTTTGCCAGCCCTGCCGCCGACGTGGATGAAACACACTCCAGAGCACTCCAGACAACGGCGCATTGTGGATGAAGCGCCCGCGCCGTTCAAGCTCGTTTTGGCAGAAACCGCGTCTTCCAGGGCACGGTTCGTCCGCGTCTACCGAGCTTCACTACACATTGATTTTCAATAGGTTACGTATCTGACAGCGACGGCGGATATCAATATCATTTAAATCCGAATCAATTTTATTGACTTTTGCCGGACCCATTGATATAATTGAGTCAGAGTTCAATAAAATTGAGGCGCGAGGGAGGACGGAACCATGTCAGCGGTGTTGCCACGGTGGGTTGAGAGCCTGAACGAGGAGGATCTCCAGTTCGCGAGACGCTTCCTCCTGAGTTCGGGCTCCCTTAAGGCCCTTGCCAAGGAGTACGGCATCTCGTATCCGACGGTGCGCGCCCGGCTCGACCGCCTCATCGCCAAAGTCCGCGCGGCCGATGAGCCGGCCTCGGCCGATCCCTTTCACCGGTTGGTGCGCGGAATGATGGCCGACGGAGAGGTCAGCGCCGGAACGGCGCGCAAGCTGATTGAGGCCCACGCCGCATCGCTCAAGGCGGCTGAAGAAGAGGAGCGTGAAGCACAATGAGATACACAAACGGAATGTGCCTGTTGATCGTGTTGGGCTGTGCGGCTGCGTCGTGCGGCACGCCCTCGGGCATCGAACTTGCCCGGTTCCCCGTCAATGGACCCTATGAAGGGACGGCGCCGCCCGGAGTCACCGTGTCGTACGAAGAACAGGGTGGCGTGGACGGTGCGGGCGCGCTCGTCGTCGCCTACACCGGGACGCAACCGGTATCGGTGCCGCTGTTTCAGGTTGACGGGCCCGAGGCCAGCCGCTGCGCCCT
>JAFGTL010000505.1 GCA_016934125.1 Candidatus Hydrogenedentota bacterium | reverse complement strand
GGGCGACGCCCAGGATACGGCCCTTCGCCTCGAGCAGCATCTCCATGGCGCGCAGGACGACCTCGCGCCGCGTGCTGTCGGCCCGGATGACGAGCACGGCGCCATCGGCGAGGCGCGCCAGGTTCAGGGCGTCGTGGGACTGAAGCACGGGCCCGACGTGGAAGATGACGCGGTCGAACCGCTGCCTGAGATCCTGCAGGAGGGACGCCATGCGCTCAGAGCGCCACAGGTAGGTGGGGCATTCGCGCTCGGAACCGCGTCCCAGGACGTACAGGTTGCCCGTCATGGACACGACATCGTTGAGGTCGGCTTGTCCGCTGAGCACATCCATGAGCCCCTCACCGGTGGGCTGCTGTTCGAGTCCGTCGCCGACGAAATCGACGAGCAGCGTCTTCCGGTCGGGATCTTCGGAACTCGCCTCGGCCAAGGCGCGGGCGACGCGGTGGGAGCCCTCGCCGCCGACGGAGCTGGCGATCTGGATGAGTCGGAGCGACGGATCCGGATGGGCCGCCTCGAGCATGGTGCTGAGCCGTTGCGCCTCCTTGGGATCGAGCTGCTCGTAGGGCGTGTGGAAGAACGAGGCGAGGGGCGGCGTCTTGAGGTAGTGTTCGACGTCCTCGGGCGTCTTGACGCCGTGATCGAGGTATTCGAGGAAGAAGGCCAGGCCGATGCCGCCGACGACGCCGGCGATCAACGCGATCAGGAGGTTGAACAGTTTGCGCGGGCTGACGGGATCCAGCGGGAGGCTCGGGCTCGAGATCTGACGGATGCTGGAGATCTTGAACCGATTGCTGGCGTCGGCCACGACGGACTCTTCGAGTTTCTCGGCGTAGTACTCGAGGGCGTCCGACTTGACTTCGACGGCCTGCTTGAGTTCGTCATGCTCGGCCATGAGCGAGTTGAGTTCCTGGAGGCGCGTTTCGAGTTCGGCGATCTCCTTGGTGGTGGTTTGGGCGCTGATTTCGAGGGCTTCTTCGAGGTCGACGACGGCGCGCTCGATCTCATTGTTGATGCCGATGACCTCGGGGTGTTTCGGGCCCTTGGACTGCGTCATCTCATACCGCCGCTGGATTTTCTCGAGGAGCTTCAGGCGCAGTTCCGTGATCACCGTGCTCTCGGTTTCACGGGACAACGTGGCCACGATCGAGGTTTCGGTACCCTCGCCCTTGACCTCGGCCGTGGCGGTGCCCAGTTTTTCCAACTGCAGGAGGAGCCGTTTGGCCCGGTTGTACTGATCCAGAAGCAGCTCTTTCTCGACATCGACTTCCAGGATATCGTTATCGTTGCGGAAGGTCTTGAGGGCGGTCTGGGCCTCGGCCAGTTCCGCCTTCACGCGATCGTACTGCTCTCTGAAGAAGGGCTGGCTGTCGGGCTGTGAGAAGACATCGAGATGCTTCTGCTTGAACTGCTCGATGACGGAGGTGAGGATTTCCTGGGCGACATCCGGATCGCTGTAGCGGCACCGGATCTCGAGGACGTAGGATTTCTCGACGGGCTTGGCCTCGATAGCGCGGCGGAGATTGGCGACGGCCTGCTGTTTGTCGGTGGGGCGCTCCTTGAGGGAGAGCGCGTAGAGGAGCTGGAAGAAGGCCTGTTTCCCGGTGCGCAGGGCCGCGTGAACCGGCCCGCCGGCGGGGGGGGCGGCGCGTGTGTCGAGCTGGAGCGCTTCGACCACGCTGGTGAGGACGTCGTCGCTGTAGATGAGCTCCATCTCGGAGTTCACGTCTTCGACGGTCATCTGGACCATGGTCAGATCTGCCGCGGAACGGGTAACGGTCGGATCCGCGACCAACTGTTCGCGGCCTTCGATGATGCGGACCTTCGCCATGGACTCATAGGTGGGCGGCCAGACATAGTTGCCCGCGAAGACCACGGCGAACACGAGGACCGCGAAGGTCACGATGAGAAACTTGCGCTTGAACAGCACCATCAGAACGTCTCGTAGAAAGAGCTGCCGTTGGTCCATCTTATTATCCCTCTCGGTTGTCCCGCTCCGTCGTCCTGCTATGCATCCCGGTATCTGCTTTCATCGCGGTATCCTGCGGCGCCGGTTCCTAAATGGCCCCGCCCAGGACACTGCCCGTCGTCGTTGGCAGGACGGTCAATCCCGAATTGAAGCTCTTCGTCTTGTTGGTGCTGTCGACCTTCTGGGTGTTTGTGTAGTAGGTCGCCGTCAGGCCCATGTTGTTGCCGAACGGGATGAGTTCCTCGATGTACTGCTCGACGAACATGTTGGCCCGGGAGATCATCTTCGTGGGCACGAAGACGATGTCGAACGGCCGGAGGAACACGTCGTTTTCGGTGTTGCCCTTTGTCATGGCTACGTGGAGGTTTGTTTTGAACACGTAGGGCTTCCCGTTGGGATTCCTGCGCATGATGAGTACGTTGTTCATGCGCGCCTGCCGTGACGGGCCGCGGGACATCATGATGGCCTGGAGGGCCGTCGGGCTGCTCGCCAGGGGATACACGCCCGGCACACCGACTTCGCCGCCCACGTAGATGCGCGAGCCGGTTACGGTGGTCACGTCGACTGAGCTTTCCACCCGGTTGAAGAGCACCGCGCTGCACGCGTCCTCGAGGCTCTTGCGGAGTTCTTCGGTGCTGTATCCTGCGGCCTGGATATCGCCCAGGCGAGCGACAGAGATCTTGCCGTCGGGGCGTACGGTGCGGAGGCCGTTCATGCTGGCGAGCGAGGTGTTGATGAACGGGAACACGACGAGGCCGACCTGAGGCGGATTGCGCAGAACCTTGGCGGCCTCGGCGGCGATGGCCTTTCCGGCTTCGGCGACGGTGAGCCCGGCGATGCGGACGTCGGACTTGATGGCGGGGACGCGGATCGCGCCGTCCGGCCGCACGACCACGTCGCGGCTCATGCTTTCGAGCCGGTCCGGGTTCGCGAAGTCGACGTTGACGGTGATCTTGGGCTCGCCGGAGATGATGCCCGTCTTCGTGTAGAGGTCGACGAGCCGGTCGCGCAACTGATCGGCGGTGAGCCCGGCTGCCTGGACATCGCCGACCTCGGCCATGGTGAGCATGCCGTCCGGGCGGACGGTTTTGGTGGCGTTGAGGGGCCAGTTGTTCAGGAAGCTGATGCCGATCAGATCGCCGACGTCGATCTTGTAGGTATCGCGATCGCCCATTTCGGCCACGAGACGCACTTCCATGCTGTCGCCGACCTCGATCCGGTAGTCGGGGGGCACTTCGCCGTCGCGGTAGTCGTAGATGCGGAAGGTCGTCTCGACCTGATCGCCCACCTGGAGCAGGTAGGTCGAGTTGTCGCCGCTGAGCTCTTCGACTTCCTCCGCGGTCACGGGCCTGGCATCCCCTTGGGGATCGAGCAGGATGATGCCGCTTGTGGTCTTGCATCCGGGCGCAAGCGCCATCAGCATCACGATCATCGCCGCCCCGAATCCTGTTAACGGTTTCACTCTCATTGAGTCAGCCTCCCTGTCCGGGCCACCGTGTGCCGCGACCTGAACCGTCGCGGTTCGTATCCATGTATGTCGTTCGTCCTAATCCGCACCATACGGTACCTGCTCACTGATCGATTGGCCGGTGCGCACCTGGGGCATGAACGCACCCACCGACGAGCCGGCCGGCGTCCACGTGACCACCCGGCCGAGGGTGCCCGTGCGCGCCCGGCTGGCCCGTTCGCCCGCCTCGTAGGCTTCCGCCGCGGCTGCGGCGGCGGGCGTCCGCGGCCCGGCCGGTGTGTATACGCTGCCGACGCCGCGCACCTCGATGTACGAGGTGGCGGACTCGGGCAATGCGCCCTTCTCCTGGGCGCGCATCGTGGCGCCGGCCTCGGGCCGGCCGCTCTCGTGTTCGGGCGCAAACACCTGCATCGGCTGGATGGATCGGCGCTGCTGGCTGGCCTCCGTGATCCGGAACGCGCCCGATTTGCTGCGAAGCACGCTCTTCATGATCTCGGCGGGAAGGAGATCTGCTTCCTTCAGCACCTCGATGCTGAGCGTGGAGGCGCGGTAGAGGGCTTCGCGATAGACGCCGCTGCTCCGCGCCCAGAACCGCTCGAACTCCGCGAACACGACGTCGCGAGCGTTGCCGGCATCGACGTCGATGACGGACACGTAGTCCGGGAACAGGCCGAGGCCGCGGAAGGTGATGCGGTAGGCTTCGCCGGGATTCTGAAGATAGTTGGGCGCGGAGGGTTTGAGTACTTCGGACTGGACTTCGACGAGGTACTCGGCGTCGGTCAGCCGGCTGCTGCTCTCGGCGCCGAGTGCGGTGCCTTCTTCCTCGACTGCGACGCCCTCGGCACGGCTGCGCTTCAGCAGGGCGACGCGAACCAGCCCGTCTTCCTCTTCGAGGAGGACGCGGTTCTGCTCGTCGATCTGGACGCCGTGGTAGCGGATCTCGCCGGCGCCGGCGAGCGCGGCCGACAGGATACAGCACACAGCCGCCGCGACGGCTGCGAGTCTGCTCCCTGTCCAGCGCCCCCGTATCATGTCGAGCACCCCACCACCTCACTCTCCGTTCCGGGCCTGAGCAAGCCGTGTTTCGTAATCACGGCGTCCCGGCAGCTCTGATCCGTATCGACAATCACATCGTCCAGCACCACACACCGCTCGAGGGCGACGGGCTTCCGAACGACCACCCGATCCCCCAGCACGGTGTCGGTGAGGCATACACCTTCGGCCAGTGTACACCCTTGTCCCACCACAGAAGTCTTGCCGAGCCGGCGCAACTGGTGTTGGCAGCACTCGATCAAGTCACCTGTGTATGTGATGTTGACATCCCATTTTACCACAGGTGCCGCCCAGACTCGATAGTCAAGATCGATCAGGATCTGGATCGAGTCGGTGAGTTCGTATTCGTCCCGCATGGCAGTGCGCGGGGTGCGCCGGATGGCGTCGAAGATGGGCAGGTCGAACAGGTAGAGTCCGCAGCCCTTGAGGAGGGTGGTGACGTGGCGTGGCTTCTCGATGACGCGCCGGACGCTGCCATCTTCGCGCAGGAGGACGGCGAAGTTGCGTTTGACGGCCTCGGGATCGGTTTCTTCCTTGACGGCCAGCACGGCCGCGGCGCCGTGGGCCTCCATCTCGTCCATCATGCGGTGCGGCTCGGGGATCTCGAAGAAGATGTCGCCCAGCATCAGGAGAAACGGGCGGCCGACATGGGGCTCGAGCTGTCCGAGAGCGTGGGCCAGGCCCAGCCGGCGTTGCTGTTCCACGTACTCGATACGGACGCCGTAGTCGGAGCCGTCGCCGAGGGTTTGGCTGATGAGATGGCCCAGGTGCCCGATGACGACGAAGACGTCCAGAATGCCCAAGGCGTGCATCTGCTCGAG
>JAFGTL010000504.1 GCA_016934125.1 Candidatus Hydrogenedentota bacterium | reverse complement strand
TGAGGTGTCTTCCGTGTCCCCCGCGCCGCAAGACCTGACCAGGCCGGGGAGGATGGGGCCTCCATAAAACCCCTTCTACTATATAGCGCACGGGTGTTTACCCCCCGGCGCGAGGTAACTCGTTGGTCTGGCGGAAGATGGGGGCGCGGGAAGGCAATCAGAGGGGGGATCAGAGGGGGGAAGGAGGCAAGAAGGACCACGGATTATGGGGATCGGGGCCAAGAGGGAGAATCAACCACGAATGGACACCAATGGACGCGAGTCGGAGGAAAGATGAAGGCGAATCGGGGCCGATTTGTGGGGCCTTCAGAGCGGCGGCAAGAGGGGAGCACTGACCACGGATGACACGGATGACACGGATCGGGGCCAAGAGGGAAGATCAACCACGAATGGACACGAATGGACGCGAGTCGGAGGAAAGATGAAGGCGGATCGGGGGCGATCTATGGGGCTTCAGCGGTGCGGTCTGGAGACCGCACCACAACAGGGGAGTGGGGACACGAATCGGATGGAGGACGAGACCGGCAGAGGGCGCGGCCGCTGGACGGCGGGTGTGCCGCCGGACGGGGGGGTGCGGGACATGGCGGCTGAACGACACGGGGGAAGGAAGGGAAGCCTCAACCACAGATGAACACAGATGGGAATGGTTCTGGGAGAAGACCTCGGTGGGTCACCGCTTTTTTTCTCACTCGGGGAGTCTGGCGACTTCTTCAACGGCTGCGCGTATTCACGCTTGTGGTGCGATCGCCGCCGGACAGGTGGCGGCGGGCGCCCGGCTCCTGCTACACTGAGGCCATGTCTGAGACACGGCCGTTCCAGGTGTTGATCAAGCCGGTAAGCGCGGACTGCAACCTCCGTTGCGAGTATTGCTTCTATCTGCGGGCCAGCGAGTTATACCCGGACGAGCAACGCCACCTCATGCCGGACGACGTCCTGGAAACGGTCATCCAGGGGTTGCTCAAGCACCGGTTTCCGCAGACGGTGTTCGCATGGCAGGGGGGCGAGCCGACTTTGGCCGGCGTCGACTTCTTCGAACGAGTCGTCGAACTCGAACAGAAACACGGGGCGCCCGGCCAATCCGTGGGCAATGCGCTCCAGACCAACGGAATCCTCATCGATGACGACTGGTGCCGGCTGTTCAACGACTATAAGTTCCTGATCGGCTTGAGTTTAGACGGCCCGGAGGGGGTCCATGACCGATTCCGCCGGTTCGGCTCCGGCCAGGGCACGTGGGCGCGCGTGATGGAGGCGGCGCGGCGGATGGAGCGCCACCAGGTGGCCTACAACATCCTGTGCGTCGTGAACAACGAGAATGTGGCGTTGGGCGCCGATCTGCTCCGCTGGTTTGTCGCGCAGGGGTTCCAGTACGTCCAGTTCATTCCCTGCGTGGAGAAGGATCACCCCTGCACGGTGCCGCCGGAAGCCTTCGGCGATTTTCTGTGCGACGTGTTCGACTACTGGGCCAAAGAAGGGTTCGGCCGCGTGTCCGTGCGCGATTTCGACGCGATGCTGTCGGAACGGGCCGGGCAGGCCCCGGCCATGTGCACGTTTGCGGCCCGGTGCAACCACTACATCCTCATCGAGCACAACGGCGACGTGTATCCCTGCGACTTCTTCGCCTATGAGGAATGGAAACTGGGCAACGTGATGGAGGCGCCGCTCGAGTCGTTCCTCGAAACGGAGCGCTACCGCCAGTTCGCCTACCAGAAGGATAAGGTGCCCGCCTGCCGGGGGTGCCGGTGGCGGGCGGTGTGTCACGGGGGATGCCAGAAGGATCGCCTGCTCGCGGGCTCATTCGCCGAGCCGAGCGTGCTGTGCCCCGCCTACCAGAAGTTCTTCGCCCACGCCAACGCCCGGATTACCCGCCTCGCCAAGCGCGTCATGCAACAGGCCAACCCGCCCGCTCGCTGATCAAGCCCGGCGCCCACGGGCTTCTCCCGGCCGATCACTTGCCGAGCATCGTCAGGCCGAGGTCGACGAACTGGCCGCCGGCGGACTGGTGGCAATGGATGGCGATCAGGTTGGTGGCGCCGGGCGTGAACAAGGCCCGCTGTTCCGCGGTGAGCGGGATACGGTCGTAGTCGCTTCGGTACCTCCTGCGCGAAAGGAGCCGCTTCCCGTTCACATACACCTCGACATCCTCGTCGTGGTGGAGGTCCGCCCAGAGCACGCACGTATCGAGTGCCTCGGGCATGTCGACGGCCGTTCGCAGCCAGATGTCCGGCGTGTTCCAGATCGTGCCGAGCCGGGCGCCCGGCGTACCCTCGGTGCCGAAACCCGATTTCCCCGTCTGCCACGCCGCGTCGTCGAAGTCGGGCGCGTTCCATCGCTCGCCGGGATCTTTGAAGGTGTACTTCCACTCGTGGCCCTTCGGCCCGGGGGCGAGCAGCGTCACCTGCCGCGAATAGAGGGTGTCCACGGCCTCGAGGGCGCCCTTGGGCGCGGATGCGCCGCGCCGGAGCGCGAACACAAGGGTCGGATCGATGGGATAGGCGCCCATGTCGGCGCCGTAGAGGGCGAGTCCGCCCACGTGTGCCGCATCGGCGGGCACGTCGAACCGGAGGGTTACCACCCGATCCGCCTTCAGCGCGTCGCGGATGGCATCCAGCGCCGCGCCGTCGATGGCCGCGTCGATCAAGCGGCCACACGAGCCGTGGTGAAAATGGGCCTCATGCGACAGGACGCCCCGGGCATCGGCGAAGTCGCTCTCGATAGCCACCTTCTCGAACGGGATGCCGTTCAGCGAGATCGTGACGTCGGTGGGCCATTGGGTGCCGTCCGTCTGAGGATAGTCGTAGGGCCTTCGCCGGGCGGGCCAGTCGAGGCGCTCGGCGCCGGCCCTCGCGCCCGCCTCGACGACGAGGCGGCATCCGGCCACGTCGCCGGCGTCGAGATCCTCGGGCAGGCGCAGCCGGTACTCGATGGCGCCGGCGCTATAGCCGCCCACCTTGCCGCGCCCGGCGCACTGGGACAGGCCATCGATATCGAACTCGTAGCCCGACATCTGATCGACGGGGAACGAGGCGGCATACTGGCCGGGCTGCGTCCAGCACGCGCCGCGGACATCGAGGACGCAGTAGTTCGCGGCCACGCGGCGGCCGTCGTCGAGCACCTCGGCGACCACGTTGATCAGGCCGCGCGCGTCGGGCACCTCGAAGTCAAACGAGCCCTGCGGCGTAACGGCATAGGGTTTCGCGTCGACATCGCGCTTGATCGGGGCGATCCATTTGTCCCAGGCGCGGCCGTCCACCGTCGTGCCGTCGACGAAGAGGCGCAAGCGGAGGCCGTCGCGCTCAGTCCAGTGGCTCAGAAGCACGGGGATACTCACCCGTTGGCCGGGGGAGACGCGCTGGTAGGGGGGGCAGTCGAGCACGGGGAACTCGGCGCCCTGCAGATCGGCGACGGTGATGCCGGCCGGGTAGTGGTACGCCTTGGGGGAACGGTCGTAGTTCATGAATCCGTTGTGTTCCCACTCGATGTCGGAGAGTTCGGTGTAGACGTAGCCGCAGATGGGATCGTATTTGCGGAGCAGATTGGTCAGAAACAGGAACACCCAGGAGATGTCCCGGTCGCCGCTGCCCGCGCCGACGCCGCCGTACTCCGAGTTCATGAGCGGGGCCGTGCCCTGCTGCCAGCCGTCCGCGTAGTTGAATTCGGAGCCGGGGTAGGTGCTGGCCACAACCTCGGCGACATGATCGCGGGCGCGGTCGTAGCGATCGATGTAGAAATGCCACGAATTGATGTCCGTCTCGGTGTGATCGTAGGTGCAGGGGGAGTTATCTTCGACGAGGCGGGACGGATCGAGCCGCTTCGTGAGCAGATACATGTCGCGCACCCACTCCTGTTCGGCCCGGACATAGCCGCCGTCCCGGAACCCCCACGTCTCGTTGAAGCAACACCACGCGATGATGCTGGGGTGATTGAAGTCGCGCGCGACGGCGCCGCGCATGGTGTCCTCCCAAGTCTGCTGGGCGCGCGGCGTGAAATCCTGGAAATTGGGGATATCGCACATGAGCATCACGCCGAGCTTGTCGGCCCAGTAGAGGGCGCGCGGCTCCTCGATTTTGATGTGGATCCGGATGTAGTTGAGGCCGAACTCCTTGGCCTTCTCGTAGTCGCGCCGCATGAACTCGTCGTCGGGATGCGTGTAGATACCCTCCGGGTTGAACGATTGATGGAGGGCGCCGCGCAGGTAGATGGGTTTGCCGTTCAGCAGGATGTATTCGTGCTTGCTGCCGGCATAGGTGCCGCGCTCGATTTTGCGCATGCCGAAATATGTGTGTACTTCGTCGAAGCCTGAGTCCTTACTGCCGAGCCGCAACGTCACGTTGTAGAGATAGGGCGTATCGGGCGTCCACAGCTTCGGATCCGGGACGGGAAGCGAGAAGGAGCACGGCTGCGGGCCGGCCTTGTCGAAATACGGCTCGAGCACGAGGGGTTTCGGCGCCCGGAGGCCGTCGACGGCAACGCGGAGTTCGTAGGCGCCCGGCTCGGGCACCTCGCAGATCAGATCGAACGCGGCCTGCTCGTTGTCGATATCGGGCGTGATGTGGGCCTGGCGTACATGGGCGCGGCCCCGCGATTCGAGATACACGGTTTGCCAGATGCCGCCCGTCCGCGTATACCACCCCGTCTGTTTCCCGTTCGGCGTTTCGCGATCGGTGACATCGTACGCGCGGAGGGTAACGCGGGCCGTCTGCCCGGGTTTCACGAGCGAAGTCAGTTCGATCTCGAAGGGGGTGTATCCGCCCTCGTGCTCGGCCGCCTTCGCGCCGTCGATCCACACCGTAGCCTGCCAGTCGACGGCGCCGAACACGAGGAAGATACGCGGGCCCGCGTCCTCGGGGATGGCCACGTCCCGCTCATACCACGCCACGCCCTGATAGTCGACATCGCCGATGCCGGAGAGCGCGCTCTGCCAGGGGTAGGGGGCCTCGATCTGCTTCGAATAGGCATGCTTCTGGAACCACTGCTCTGCGATGCCTTTGTCATCGGGATCGAACTCGAATCGCCATGGGCCGTTCAGATTCACCCAGGGCCGTGCCCAGATCGGCTGCGGATGGCTGTCGATGGCCTGCCAGTCGGAGGCCCCGGCGGACAGCGCGGCCACCGCCAACAGCACGGCCACGATGCCCGGTGTCAGATTCAGGCGTGCATGGATAGTCATGAAAACGTGCTCTCCTGTCGTGTTTCGCCCGGATCAGGTTGGGTTATCGTATGTGCGGTACGCCCGGACTGTCAACCGTCGTGCGCCGGCCGTGGAGCGATCACCGGGCGGCTTCGGGAGCGCCGCCGGACACGAGGGAATCGAGTTGGGCAAGGTGATGGAGCGCGTGCTCGGCCGAGATCTCGGCGTATCGGAGGGGCGACACGGTTCCCATCTCGTCATGCTTGAGCGTGCGAAGCAGTACGTCCGACGGGAGGTTCCGCAGCGTGTGGATCATCCCGATGCGGGCGCCGTAGCTCGCCGCCAACGACACCGCAACCGGGCGCTTGTCGCATTGAAGCTTCTCCATCCACAGCACCCCGTCCATGGGCACGGGGAAGAGCGTATCGCCCGGTTCGACGATCGCCTGATGGAGCCGGGTGTAACACACCATGTCGCCGTCGGCCACGTGGGCCAGTATCTGCACCCCCGTCCACTTCCCCGGAGCGTACGGCCGATCGAGTGCCGCCGCGTCCGCCTTCCCGAACGCCTGGAGACGCCGGTTCCCCTCTTCCAGCGCATCGGCAATCCGCCTCACTTCATCCATGTCAGCCTCTCTCTCCCAGGGCGAGTTGGGCACCTCTGGCTGCGCCGGGACGACTAGCCCGCAACGCCAGCGGCGTGGTTCAGATCAGTCATCGTGAACAGCGGGTGAAGCGCGAGGCCCTCGGCGGCGAGGCGTTCTGCGGCGCCGGCCTCGCGATCCACCACGCATACTGCATGCGACAGCGTGGCCCCCCGCGCCCGAAGATCCTTGGCGGAGAGGACGATCTGGCCGCCCGAGGTTACGACATCCTCGACGATGAGCACGTCGCGGCCGTCGATGGCCGCGCCCTCGGCGAGCTTGCACGTGCCGTATTCCTTGGCCTTCTTGCGGACGAATACCGCCGGCAGGCCGGATACATACGACAGGGCGGTGGCCACCGGGACGCCGCCCAGTTCCAGCCCCGCCAGCACCTCCGTCTCGGGCGGCACAAGCTCCGCCATGGCCTCGGCGATGGCGCGGAGCAGGGCGGGTTCGGCTTCAAACAAGTACTTGTCGAAGTACTCGCGGCTCACCACGCCGGAGCGAAGGCGGAATTCGCCTGTCAGGTGAGAAGTGTCATAGATTGCCTTGGCCAATTCCGGCCTCGAAAGCATATGCGTTCTCCTTACCGTATGGACGTGGCGGATGCCCCGCGTGGCGTCGCGCCGCCGGGCGAAAGGATAGCAGAAACGGGCGGTTCGCCGGGCCCATCGCTGGCGGCGTCGCCGTCAGGCGTTCCCGTCGGGCTGCGCCGGCACACCGTCGAGGGGTTCGATAGCGATGGCCTGGGGCGGGCAGACGGCGAGGCACGCGCCGCAGCCGTTGCACCGGGCCGCGTCGACGTGCATCGAGGCCGAGTAGGTTTGCTTCGAGAACTCCTCGAAGATGGCCTTGCGCGGACACACGGTGACGCAGACGCCGCACTCGACTTCGATGGAGAGGAGGCAGGCCGCCTGATCGATGCGGGCCAGGCCGATGGGCCGCTCGTTCTTCGCCGCGATGGACAGGTGGGCGATGGCGCCCGTCGGGCAGGCCTCGCCGCATCGGGCGCAATCGTCCAGGCAGTATGCCTCGGAGAAGTCCAGGGCCGGGAGCAACAGGCCCGTGGGATGCGATGGCGCCAGATCGGGCCGGATGATGCCGGCGGGACACGCGCGCACGCAGTTGCCGCACCGGGCGCACAGCGTCCACAGCATGTCCTCATCCACGGTGCCGGGCGGGCGAAGGGGCACCGGGGCGGCCGCCGGCGCCAGCCGGGGTGTGGCCACGGCCACGGCCGCGCCGCCGCACAGGCCGAAGAACACGCGCCGGGCGAGTCCCTTGGCCTCCCCGGCCGCCGGTTCCGGCGCCTCCGGGGGCACGCCCCGCGGATTGAACGCCTTCACGTCGGCAACGAGATCCTGAAAGCCGCCGAGCGGACACAGCCGGGCGCACCAGAGTCCGGGCAAGGCGCAACTCAGCAGGACAAGGCCCGCGAAGGCCACGGCATAGGCCCAATGGGCGCCGGCGGTGGCGCCAGCCGCGCCCGAGAAGAGAACGAGGGGATCGAGAAACAGGAACAGGGGACACGCGGCCACGGCGCCGCCAAGGGTGAGCAGGGCGGCCCATTGGCCGAGCCGCGGCACGCGCGCGTAGGTGTAGTGCGCGCCCGGGCGCAGTCTCCCGCAGGTGGTGAGGAGCCAGCCCACGGGACACAGGAACCGGCAGAAGAATCGCCGCCGCCACACCACCAGCACGGCCATGGGCAGGGCGCATAGCAGCGTGAGGCCGGCCGCGCGTGCGGCGAGCGCCGACGACACGCTGAGGAATGGGCTGAGCGCGGATAGCGCCAGGCGCACTACCGCTGCCGGCAGAAACAACACGGCCAAGGGCAACGCCACGAGGAGGACGAGCCGGCCGCTGGTGCGTCCCGGGCGGAACGTCATCCGAGATAGGCCTTCTGTTGCTTCAACAAGCCCTGCACCGCGGCCACATCCACGTTGCGCGGCGACACCTTGCTCGTGACGGCCGTGGCCGCGGCGGCGCCGGCGGCATGGCCGGTGAGCATGCACGGCGCGATGAGGCGCGTGTAGTTGAGCATGGCGTTGTCCGCGGCGACGCACCGCCCGGCCGCAAGCAGGTTGTCGACGCGCTTGGGCACAAGCGTGCCGTAAGGGATCGGGCAGGGCTGCATGTCGAGGATCGAGTAGGAGCCGCCCACGCCGACGACGTCGGGCCGGGCCTTGCCGCTCCGGCACTCCTCGAGCCGCAACTCCTCGGTGCCGACGAGGGTGCGGGAGGCGCGCACGCCCAGTTGCGAGGCGACATCGAGCAGAAACACGTTTTCGTAGCCGGGCCGTTCCTGGATCTCCTTGAGCTTGGCCCAGATGGCTTCGCGGGCGTCCAACTCGCACTGCGTGAGCGTCTGGATATCGAGGCAGTCGCCTTGGGGGCCCTGCATGTTCACCCAGCGCACGCCGGGCACGGGCGTTCCCCCGCCGAGGTTCAGTCCCTTCGAGTCGAGGCCGGACGGCACGTTGCCGAGGCGGTGCACGAGGCCGATCCGGTGGATGTGGGGCACGCTCTCGGCGCCGGCCGCATCGAGCACATCGCCATCGCCCGACGCGTCCACCACCACCTTCGCTTTCACGGCCAGGCAGCCCGACTTGCTCTCGAACAGCACGCCCTGGATGGTGTTGCCATCCATGATCGCGTTCGTCACCCAGCCGTGGAGCAGGATATCGACGCCCGCCTCGCGCAGCATCGTGGCCATGACGTATTTCGTCACCTCGGGATCCGTGGTGGCGTCGTGCGTGCTCTCGGGCCCGTAGTTGATGGCCCCATGCTTGAGTTCGGCGATCCGCGCGAGCATCTCGTCGCCGATGCCCTGCACCACCTTCTGGTGCTTGCCGCCGGTGCGCACGTGCGTGCACAGCACGATAAGCACCAGGCCCGCTGTCCAGAGCCCGCCGAAGCAGCCGTAGCGCTCGACGAGCGTCACGCGCACGCCCGCCCGCGCCGCGGCCAAGGCGGCGAGCACGCCCGCCGTGCCGCCGCCCACGACGAGAACATCCGTGTCGCGGAACACGGGGATCTCGCGGCGCGGTTGCACCACTTTGCCATCCTCGAAGAACGCAGCGCCGCCTCGGGAGACGGCCATGCCCTGCTCCACGATCCGGCTGCCCTCGTGAATGGGTGCGCCCCATGCGCGGCCCGCGCCTATCGCGGCCACCGAACCCAGTCCCAACGCCCGTAGAAAATCCCGACGGTACATGCGCTTCATCGGTTCCTGTCTCCCTGCTCGAACCACGATTCATCACGTATTTGCGATGCATTATTGATGCTCGCCCGCGGGCCAGTCAATTCGCGAGGGAGTGCAATGCCCGCCGCGAAGGATGGGGAGCCCCGGGACGGGGGCCGTTCACACGCCGGCCTGTCTGCGGAAGGCGTCGCTCCGGTGCTGAACACGAAGGACAAGGACATCCTTGTCCACAATGATGAAGATGACGCGGTACTCTCCGACACGGTACTTGCGGAGGCCTGCGAATTGGCCGGTGAGGAGGGGGAAGCGTTCGGGATCTGCCGCGAGATCCGCGTCGATTCCGTCCAGAATGCGTTTGGCGTCCCGTCTGCCGATCCGCTCAAGATCGCGCGCGACAGACTTCTTGAAGGCGATCCTATACGCCAAGGATCTTCCTCATGTCCGCAGTCGTAACCACGGGATCCGCGGTGTCGCGGAGGCGATCGAGGGCAATCTGGAGATCGGCGAAGTCCTCCAGATAGGACTCCACGGCTTTCTGCACGATGAAAGAACGGGGGCGCTCCGTCTCGCGGGCCACGTTGTCCAGTCGCTCGGCAATGTCGTCGGGCAATCGAATCGAAATGGGGATGCTCATCGCTCACCTCCCGGCTCTGTCATACATTGTATACGATGATGACAATGTCTGCAAGCCCGGTTGGGGTCTTGGCCGACGATCCCGGTTGCGCCACGGCCCCACGGTGCAACTCCACGCTCCCTGGCCGCCGCTTGAATGGCTGTACTGTTTCTGATTAACTCTCGGAAGGAGATCGTCAGGTTGGCGATGCCGGGGGGAGCGGGCGTCCTTCCCCGCGCCCGGCGCGCGTTCTCGATACGAACCCCAGGATGTGGGATCACGGAGTGGCAAGGAGACAGGCAGATGGGCCAGTTTCACATTCCCGCTTCGCAAGAGATACTCGCTGAGTTCTGTCGGAGGCATGGTATCCGCCGTCTGGCCGTGTTCGGTTCGGCTCTGCGCGACGACTTCACCCCACAAAGCGATATCGACATACTCGCAGAGTTCGCCCCCGGAGAGCCGGTGGGATACATCCGTCTCGGCTCGGTGGAAGCGGAACTCTCGGATCTGCTCGGCCGGCAGGTGGATCTGAATATCGAGAGCAGCCTGAGCCCGGCGTTTCGGGAGCGCGTCGTATCAGAGGCAGAGGTCTTGTATGACGCAGCATAGCGACAGTATCTATCTGGGGCATATGCTCGATCATGCGCGGGAAGCACTCGCCATTCTCGGTGAGAACTCCCGGGGCTCACTCGCGGAATCGCGGATCCTCCAGCTCGCGTTGCTGCATTTGGCTCAGATCATCGGAGAAGCGGCCTCCAAGGTCTCACCGGCCACGCGGGCTGAACTCAGTCAACTGCCGTGGCGCGGCATGGTGGGCATGCGCAATCGCATAACCCATGGTTACGATACCGTGGACACCGGCGTGCTGTGGGACACACTCAAACACGACTTGCCTGAGCTGATCGGGATGCTTGAAGCGTGCCTCCCCCGCTGGGATGATCGGCAGGGCAAGCCGGACGAGTGAGGCCCCGGCCCCAGGGCGGCTGGCCGCGAGGGAGGTGCATGGTGCGATCAGATTCTCGTGCTCTCATGGTGGCGGCGGTTGCAGCGTGTGCCATGGCCGCGGCGGGCGCGGCGGAACTCCTGCCTGTCGTTCCACAGCCGCGCCACGTGCAGGCGGTAGAGTCGCCAGGGGACTTCTTCGATTTCACCCAAGTGAAGGAAGTCCTGTTGCCCGCGCAGATCGAGGACGCGGCTGGCGGCATCGAGCAACTCAACGCACGCCTGAGTGGACTCGGGATCGATGCGCTGGGCGTGCGGGCAGCGGGCCCGCCTACGGCACTGCTTCTGGGCGTCGAGCCCGCGCCGGAACTCGAGGAACGGGTGGCGGCCCTGCCGGCACCCCACGCCGAGGGATACCGGCTCCGGATCGACGCCGAAGGCATCGTCGTGCTTGGGCACGATCACGCGGGGCTCTACTACGGGCTTGTCACGCTGGCGCAACTTGTCGACGCTCAAGGGCGTGTGCCGGCTTTGGCCATTTCGGACTGGCCCGATCAACGGCTCCGCGGCACCTACCTCGCCGGAAAGGGCGACTGGCAGCGGCGGATCCTCGAGTTCGCCGCGCTCAAGCTCAATCTCGTCCTGTTCGAAGACACCAGCCTCTACAGGATGGACGATGCCGCGGTGCGCGAGGAGTGGGAACGGGTGTTCGCGTTCTGCCGCCGCCATTTCATCGAACCCGTGCCGGAACTGCAGAGCCTCGGGTGGGGGCAGCACGTGCTGGCTTATGAGCCGGCGGCGGTTGAGGGCGTGTCCGTGAGCCAGGTGCCGTTTGACGTGTCCGGCGGCGCGATCGCGGCCCCCGAGCCCGTCGCGGCTCCCCCGCCGGGCCTCGCGAATGCCGGGTTCGAGGAAGGCGAGGGCGCGAGCCCTGCCGGATGGGTGGCCGAAGGGCCGGGCGTCTTGAGCCATGTCGATGGAGACGTCGTTCATTCCGGCTCCCGCTCGATACGGCTGCACGCGGATAGGAAAGCGATGATTCGGGCGTGGCAGGATGTGGCCTGCCTCCCCCATCAGTCGTACGAGGTGCAGGCGTGGATCAAAACGGATAAGGTGTCGCCGGGCCATGCCTACATCGAAGCCTACGGCCTCAGGAGCAACGGCGAACTCGGGCGCCTGCTCACCCGGCCCGTCCACGTCAGCGGCACGTCGGATTGGCGGTATACCGCGCACACCATCGACACCCACCTTTACAAGCGGCTGCGCATTTACATCCGCATTCAGGACGCGTCGGGCACGGCCTGGTTCGATGATGTCGCCGTGGTCGGGGTGAAGCCGCGGCATCCGCTCGAGAATGTCATTGTCACGGACGCCGCGCCCGTCATCGTTCAGAGCGCCGACGCGGCCACCACCTACGAGCCGGGGCGCGACTTCCGCGTCGAGCCGGCCCCGCTGCGGTATCCCTTCGCCTCCGGCGAGCCCGCACGCATCACGCTCACCGACAACAGCCGGCTCGCCAACGGCGACAAGGTGCTGCTCAGCTACACCTACGCGCCCCGGGACGGCATCACCTGCTGCCCGAGCGAGCCGTTGTATCAGGAGTACATGCGCCGGAGTGTGCACGACGTGATCCGCTGCCTGCAGCCGAGATACCTGCACATCGGCCACGACGAACCGCGCGTGCTCAACCGGGACACGCGCTGCACGCGCCGCGGCCTCTCGAACAGCGAGATCTTCGTGGACGATATCAAGCGGATGCGGGAGTACGCGCGCGAAGCCGATCCCGAGGTGCGCCTGATGATGTGGGATGACGCCGTCAACCCCTATCAGAACGCCCCGCATTTCGGCATGCAGGATGCCGCGAGACTCATCCCGCGCGACGTGATCATCTGCATCTGGTGGTATAGCGATCGCGATGTCGAGAATCAGATCGAGAAATCAACGCAGTACTTCCTCGATCTCGGCTTCGACGTGACGGGATCCCCCTGGTTCGAGCCGCAGAACGCCTACACCTGGGCGGAGACCATGCACCGGCACGGCGAGAAGACGAAGCAGGTGCTCGGCGATCTTTACACGAGTTGGGGGCATCCTACGCGCGATCCCTGGGGCGCCCTCGCCGTCACCGCCGAACACGGCTGGACGTTTGACTTGCCGGCGTTTGAGCTGCGGTGAGGTGGCGGCCTCGGGATGAAGGGAGGTCGGAGATTGCGCCTTGCCGGCCGCTCCGCTACGATTCGCTCCCGGAGGTAGGCTCTATGCAGGAAGGCGGGCAGCGAGTGGCCGGCGCGTGGGCGGGCGTCGACACGCCGGAAGAGCCCTTGGTTTCCGTGATCACCATCGTGTTGAACGGCGCCGCGTACCTCGAGCAGACGATCCAGAGCGTGCTCGGCCAAACCTACAAGAACATCGAGTACATCATCGTCGACGGCGGCTCCGAGGACGGCACGCTGGACATCGTGCGGCGGTACGAGGAGCACCTCGCGTACTGGATCAGCGAGCCGGACGGCGGCCTCTTCTATGCCATGAACAAGGGGATGGGCCTTGCCACCGGCTCGGTGATCGGCATGGTGAACTCCGACGACTGGTATGCGCCCGACGCGGTGGAGGCCGCGGTGAGGGCGATAGACGGCCACGATGTTGTCTGCGGCAACATCTGCCGCGTCTACACGAACTTCGAGGTGGTCGTCCGGCCCCGGTTCGATCGACGCAGAAGGCGCTGCTTCTGCCCGCACCCCGCCGTGTTCGTCCGGGCTGAGGTGTATCGCTCGAAGCTCTTCGATACGCGGTACGCAGTGGCGGGCGACATCGAGTTCTTCCTGGATCTGTATTTGCGCCTGGGCGTCCAGTTCCGGTGTATCGATCAGGTGCTCACCTGTATGCGGGCGGGCGGCTGGAGCGGCCAGCACCGCCTCCGGGGCTACAAAGAGCTCCTCGGCATCCGCGCACGGTTCGGCGACTGGCGCGGCGTCGCGCAGATCGTCTGGAAGCTCAGCAAGTTCCTCGCCGCCAGGACGGTGCGCTACGTCGGCGGGCCCCGGTTCTACGACGCCCTCAGGAAACGCGTCCGGGAACGGATTTCCCTGTAGCAGGGGTGCGGGCGCGTTGCCCGCGGGACTATTCCGGGCTGGGCCCGCGCTTGCGGGCGTGGCCGCCCCCATGCCGCAGAACGAGCCATCCCGCGACGCCGAGGCAGGCGATCAGGAGCGCGCCGCCGGGGGCGGGCAACGCCGTAGCCGCATACGTGTATGTCCCCGTATACGGTGTGGTGGCGCCGTCCGAAACCGCGAGCGTCACCGGGCCCGGCTCGTCCCATTCCGGGAGCGCCAGGAAAACGACGAGGTGATTGCCGACGCTCAGCCCCGACGCGGTGTCGCCGCTGTTGCGCCAGGCGCCGCCGTCGACGTTCCACATGGCGCCCGCTGCGAGCGCTCCGGCCGGCTGAATGGTGACGGTGAGCGAACCCGTGGCCGGACTGGGCGTGTAGGTGGCGCTTTCGGTGGTCACGGCGTTGTCGACGACGGAGACTTGGGCGTCTGCGGGCGAATCCCATCCGGCCACCGTGCTGAACGACACCGTATGCGTGCCGGCGGCCAACAGATTCACCGTCGCTTGGCTCTCCTGCCAGGCGCCGCCGTCCACGCGCCACTGGGCGCCGGCGCTTACCGCGGACGCGGGCAAGAGGGTGACGAGCAGGGAGCCCGACGCCGAGCCGGAGGGCACGAAACACACCTCGTCCAGCCACCCGCAGTCCTCGTATGCGGATAACGAGGTGTCCTTCTCGTACACCCAGGCCACGGTATGCGGCCCGGCGCCGATGGGGTACTCGACCAACGTCCAGGCTACGTCGCCGGAGATGCTCGACGCGGGCGAACCGTCCACCAGGAATCGCAGGTAGTCCCAGCCGGCTTCCGAACGCACTTTCCAGCGGAACCGCGCCGTCCCGGGCCCCGTAACCGTCGCCTGCACCGTGCTCGACTGGCTGTCCGAGATGTCGCCGCTCTGGCCGGCCGCGTGTCCGTCGCAGGACGTGAGGCGCTGCCCATACCAGTCGGCGTCGCCGGAGGTGATCCACGTCAGCTCAGGCGCGTTCAAGGCGACAGGCAGGGGGATCGTCTCCACGGTGTACTCGCCGAGCACAGTCTCGCCGTGGCCGCCCGAGAGCGTGATGAGTTCGTCGGCCGGCGTGTTGTAGCCCGTCACGTCGGAAAAGGACACGGTGTACGTTCCCGGAGAAAGGCCGGTGATCACATCGCCGGAGTCCCGCCACGCGCCCGCGTCGAGACGCCATTGCGCGCCCGCCAGAACCGCCGCCTCCGGCACGATGAACACGGCGATCTCATCCGAGGCGAAGCCGACGTCGAAGGTCATGGTGCTGCCGATCGAGCTGATCGAGTGGATGGTGAAGGGGCTCGGGATGGTGCGGCCGTCGCTGGCCCAGAACGTGAGTTCGGGAAGGGTGTCGGCGCTCAGCGTGTCCACGCCGCCATCGCCGCTGCTGTAGAAGCCGTCCGTGGAGCCGGGAGTCGGATCGAGATACCAGGGGTTCGGGCTGTTGTCGGCCGGGCCCGCCTCGAGCAGGAGCAGTTCGTACGGCGTCGTGTAGTCGCACGACGTGGAGTCCGTGATCGTCGAGTGGGTGTTCGAGCCGCTTTCGAGGGCGTGGTATCCCACCACACCGCTCGTCGGATTGACGCTCGCGGAACTGCCGCCGTAGGGGCCCTCGTATCCCCCGGGGCCGCGGGCCTCGAAGATGAAGTACTCCTCCGGATCCGACGGGTTCGGGAACCGATAGTAGGTGTTGTTCGACACGTTGACGGTGGCCGTCAGATGATCGCCGGGCAGGACGTCGATCACCGTCGCCCACCCGGCCGCGGCTTTGAGGTAGGGATCCACGTTTACGGGGTGCCGGCCCCCGTCGGCGTGGTTGCCGTGCGACATGAGCGAGAAGTAGCCGATTGACGCGGGGTTGCCGTTGTAGGAGTAGAGGTCGGGGAAACCGCAGAGCATGTGGCCGTTCTCGTGGCACGTGGTGCCGATGGCGAGCGAGGTCTTCATATCGGTCATCTGATACCGATACGCGTAGATGTTGTGGGCCGCGTCCACCTGCTTCGACGGAATCGCCCAACTATGGGGCCAGAGGCCCAGGCCCCACCCCGACGCGCAGGTGCCGGCATAGAACACGTTGATGCACCGGATGTAGTCTCTGCCGCCCGAGGGATACGTCGACAACTGCGTGAAATCGAACCCCTGGCCGATCAGGATGTCCAAGGCTTCCGCCACGAGTTCCTGCGCCTTGCTCGAACCCCAGTTCCTCTCGCTGTCGTCGTCGTAGTACGTCTTGGGCTGGCTCACGCGAACATAGGATGTCACCACATTCGTGTAGTCGAGGAGCCCGGCGGATTGGATGTCGAAGTACTCCCGCACACTGCACGCGTTGCTGTAGGCGGTGTATCCGGCGGCCTGATTGAAGTAGGAGGCCACATCCCCCTGCGGGATGGCGCCCGGTTCGTCCGAGAAATCCACCAGGATGCAGAGTCCGACGAAGGATCCGGTGGTGGTGGCGCTCGGGGGCGCCCGCAAGGGAGACGACTTGAGCGATGGCTGGGCGTCCGATTCAACGGGCAGCGGCCGGCCCTTGCCGTCCACCCGGAACTTCTGCTGCGCCTTGCGCACCGCGGCGAGCACCGCATCGCCGGGCAGCCGCAGCTTCGGCGTAACCCCGGCGCGCGTCGCAAGAAGGGCGCTGTCGGCCCTGCCCCGGGCCTTCGAGGCCACGGGAATGCCGGTGGATACGAAGGAGCGGCCGTCCTGACTCAACCGGGCGTAGCAGTAGTAGCCCGATCCCGAGTCCTTCACGACGACAAAGCCGTCGAGCGTCTCCTGATAGGCGAAGTACTCGTCGCCGTAGAGCTTGACGGAGAACGGGGTGCCGTCGGGCTGGTGGTAGGTGAACGTGTCCAGCCCGATATAGGGCGCCGCCGAGGCCGGAGATGCGGCCCCGAGCGCCAAGGCCAGCAGGCAGACGCCGAGCAAGAACCGCCGCGCGGGAGCAGCCATAGATCCTTCCAGAAACGCCGGCAGTACGCCGGACGTAGTCGCGGCCGCAGCAGGAGAAGAAACCTCCAAGTAATGATAGGCCAGAATCCCGAATACCGCAAACCAACCACGCTGCCGGCGCTGCCCGTGCCACCGGCTGGGCGCGTAACCCGCTGTCGAAACATGGGTTAACCGATTTTCGGTAGGGCGCGCTTGACGGGCCGGGATTTATTGGTTAAAATACCAAATAACCAAGGAGATCCCCGATGGATGCCAAGACGCACAGCCGGTATCGGGCGCGGGCCAAGATCGTGAAGGCCATGGCCCACCCATCCCGGCTGTTCATCATCGATCAGCTTGCCGAGGGCGAACGCTGCGTGTGCGAGTTGACGGATATGATCGGCGCGGACACGTCCACCGTGTCGAAGCACCTGTCCGTGCTCAAGGAGGCGGGCATCGTCAAGGATGAGAAGCGCGGGCTCCAGGTGTTCTACACGCTGCGGACGCCCTGCGTGACGCGTCTGTTCTCGTGTATCGAGGCGGTGGTGAAATCGAACATCGAGGCGCAGCTCGCGGCGATGTAGGGCCGCATGGGCGGCCTCTTTCTTTTTTGCGCGCATGATTGGTGAATTGGCCAAACAACCACGAGGAGCCCCCGTGAACTGGACAAAGGAATGGAAACCCCTGGCCTGGATTGGGGCCGCGTTTCTGGCATGCTTCTACCTCCCCATCGGCTCGGCGCGGTTCGACAACGCCGTCATGGAATCGCTCCTTCTGGTGAAATGGTATGCGCGGGAACACGTGCTGCTCTGCCTGGTGCCGGCGTTCTTCATCGCCGGGGCCATCGCCGTGTTCGTCAGCCAGGCGTCGGTGATGAAGTACCTCGGCGCCAACGCGCCCAAAGCGCTCGCCTACGGCGTGGCCTCGGTGTCGGGCTCGATCCTGGCCGTATGCTCGTGCACGGTGCTGCCCTTGTTCGCCGGCATCTACCGGATGGGCGCGGGCCTTGGGCCGGCGACGGCGTTCCTCTACTCCGGGCCGGCCATCAACGTGCTCGCCATCATCCTCACGGCGCGCATCCTGGGCCTGCCGCTGGGCATTGCGCGCGCTGTAGGCGCGATCGCGTTCAGCGTCGTCATCGGGCTCCTCATGCACCTATTGTTCCGCCGGGAGGAGCAGGAGAAGGCGAAGGCCGCGGCCGTCATGCCCGAGGGGGATGCGGCCAGGCCGCTGTGGCAGAACGGGCTCTACTTCGCGTCCATGGTGGCCATTCTGGTGTTCGCGAACTGGGGCGAGCCGGATCGGGCCGAAGGCCTCTGGCACGCCATCTACACGTGGAAGTGGGCGCTGACGGCCGGGGCGTCGCTCGGGCTGGGCGCGATCCTGATCGGCTGGTTCGGCGTGCGCTGGTGGAAAATCGCGGCCACGGCGGCTGGATGCGGCGCCGTCGCCCTCGTCGTGCCCCATCAACCCCTGCTGCCCTTTGCCCTCGGCGTCCTGGGACTCTCGATCATCGCCAACACCGACAACGATGAGATGGAATCGTGGTTCGCGTCGGCGTGGACGTTTGCCAAGCAGATCCTCCCGTTGCTGTTTTTTGGCGTGCTTGTGGCGGGCCTGTTGCTCGGGCGGCCGGGCGAAGAAGGGCTGATTCCCTCGCGCTGGGTGGCGTCGCTGGTAGGGGGGAACTCGGTATGGGCCAACCTGTTCGCGTCGGTGGTCGGCGCGTTCATGTACTTCGCCACCTTGACGGAGGTGCCCATTCTCGAGGGCCTGATCGGCAACGGCATGGGCCAGGGGCCGGCGCTGGCGCTGCTGCTGGCGGGCCCGGCGTTGAGCCTGCCCAACATGCTCGTGATTCGCAGTGTGCTGGGCACGAAGAAGACGGTGGCGTTTGTCCTGCTCGTCATCGCGATGGCGACAATCAGCGGCATGCTGTTCGGCCTCGTGGCCGGTTGAGCGTGCAACCGGAAAGGAACCGCAGATGAAGAAGTTGCAGATTCTTGGCATGGGATGCCCGAAGTGCCAGCGGCTCGCGGAGGCGGCCGAGGCCGCGGCCAAGGAACTGGGCATCGAGTACGAAATCGAGAAGGTGAAGGAACTCGACAAGATCCTCGAATTCGGCGTCATGGCCACGCCGGCGCTTGTCGTGGACGGCGAGGTGAAGGTGTCCGGGAAGGTGCCTACGGTGGACGAGGCGAAAGGGATGATCGAGTAGGGGTAGAATCTCCCGATGGATTGGGCATAATGGGCGGGAGAATGCGGGCAGATGCGCCGGGCAGGGGCTCCGGCGCGGAAAGGAGGAGCGGGCCATGTCGGAACGGATTGGACGTAGGGAACTCATCGGGGCCGCGGGCATCGCGGCCGTTGCGGGCGCCGTGGGCGGCCATGCCGCCGCGCAGGGAGCGGCGCAGGGAGCGGAGGCGGCGGGGCCGAAGCGCAAGATCGTGGGCATCTGTTGCAGCCCCCGCAAGGGGAAGACTACTGCCGCGGCGTTGGCCTTGTGCCTCCACGCCGCCAAGGAGCAGGTTCCCGGCATCGAGACGGAACTGATCGAACTCGCGGATCTGAGCATCCCGGCGCAACTGGCCGCCGGCCAGCCGCTGCGCGCGGGCGAGACCGACGACTTCCCGGCGCTGGCCGCCACCCTGGCCGGCCCCGAAGTCGTCGGCATCATCGTGGGCTCGCCCGTGTACTTCAGCAACATGAGCGCCTTGTGCAAAGCCTTCCTCGATCGCTGCATCGCCTTCCGCAAGGCCGGATTCCAGCTGCGCAACAAGGTGGCCGGCGCGCTGGCCGTGGGCTCGGCTCGCAACGGCGGGCAGGAACTCACCGTCCGCTCGATCCAGACGTGCCTCATGTGCCAGGACATGGTGGTGGTGGGCGACGGCAAGCCATCCGCCAAGATCGGCGCTACCCTCTGGAATCAAGACGACTCGATCGCCGCCGACGAATTCGGCTCGGATATGGCGCGAAGCCTCGGCCGCCGCGTCGCCGAAGTCGCCGCCCTGATCGGATAGGCGGGCCGCAACACCCCACAACACCCCACAACACACAGGGCATCACGAGCCCCCTTCTTGCAGAACTCGAAACGCACAACTCACTGTAGGTGCTGTTCGACGGCGGACGGATATCCAGGAAGGACAGTACCCATCTGTCTATTCGCCATAGAACCAGTCAATACCGATTCTAGCTACGCGCAGACCTTCGCGGCAATGATAGCCGATGATGGCCAAATCGTCGCCGACGAACTCAATGCACTGATAGCCGTAATCGTCCTCGGGATCGCGGGCGATATTGCGTTGGTG
>JAFGTL010000503.1 GCA_016934125.1 Candidatus Hydrogenedentota bacterium | reverse complement strand
CCGACCCCTTGATGTGGGCGTCCCACTGCATGCCCGAGTAATCCCACCGCCGCGCGTAGTCCTCAAGCCGCTCCGTGCTCTGGACAATGACACACAGCAGCCAGCCCGCACCCGTGCCCTCCGCCCCGGCATCGAGTTCCAGCGTCAGCGTGTCGAGCCGCTGTGCACCCTGCAAGTCGAGGGCATATTCCGCGCACCCCTTGCTCACCGGCGCCGATTCAGAGCGCCGCTCCCCGGCATCCGTCGTAGCGATCATCCGCACAATCGTGCCTGCCGACGCCCCAAGCCGGATCACCACCCGATCATAGCGGCTGCAATCCACGTTGAACGCCCTCGTCATACGCAGGGCCGGGCCCGAATCAGGCCTCCGCGCCCACTCGTAGTCCACCGCGCCCCAGTTCTGCCAGATCCGAAGCCCGTGCGCTTCGCCGTCTTCCACGCGCCATCGCTCGAACTGGCTCACCTCGGGCGACCAGAACCACTCGATCACCGCCTCCGCCTCGTTGAAGGGAACCACCATTCCCGGCGCCCCCTCGCCCGCCGCGGCCCCGCCCGCCGCTGACAACGCCCCGGCTGCCAGTACGGCAAACCCCAGCAATAGACTGACCCACTGCTCTCTCATGAGGATACCCTCTTGCCCGTTACTCGCCTTCGCATCTCAACCCGCCCTTTCCGGCCCAACCCCCATCGTGCTATGTTGAAGACGCCGTTCGCAACATTTTCGGGCACATCACCCGCTGCGGCAGGCGCGTCCCTCTGCTCCGCCGAGGCCTGGGAAACGAGCCGATGAGTGCCAACCACAGGACTTCCTACCGCCCTTCCGGCCCTTGCCGGCTCACGGCGCCTGCCCTCGCGGCCCTCCTCGGCGTGCTCATCGGCGCCTCGTCATGCACCCCCGACCCTCGCCCCGAACCCCAGCCCCAGAGCGAGCCGGCCACCTCCTCGCGTGACGCCGTGCCCCGGATCGTCCCCTACTTCGACGCCGTTCCCTCCCCCGAAGACGGGCACGGCCGCGCCGTGCTCTCTCCCTCCGAGCCGGTTTGCGCCGGATCGCAACACGACTTCGAGATCGCGTTCACCGTCGGCGAACACGGGATCGCAGTGGGCGGATTCGTATTGCTCCAGATCTCGCCCTGGTGGGGGTGGAGCGAGCCGCAGACGGAACGGCCCCAGGCCCCGGGCTACATCGAGGTGGCCCCCTCGTTCACGGATCCCTCGCTCCAGGTGATGCCCCTGTCCGCCAATCGCGTTCTCGTGTTCTCCCGCACTCGCCAGTTCCGGCCCGGCGATACGCTCACCTTCTCCTACGCGAATGCGCGCGTCGATCGCTTCGCCGAGGCCGCCGAACTGTTCCAGTTCTTCGTCGATGCCGACGGGGACGGCCATTCGGCCCCCATTGCCGAGCCTCCCACCCTCCGCATCCTCCCGCGGGAAGCCGCCCGGCTCACCGTCAATGCCCCGCCACAAGTCGTCCCCGGTGTCCCCATCCGGATCACCGCCGCACCCCTGGACGCCCTCGGCAACTGGACCGCCTTCCCCCCCGGCGAGTACACCCTCACGCCCAGCCGGCCCGAACCGGCCGCCACGCACCCCCTGCCCCCTGCGCGCCTTCAGGCCACCGAGAACGACACCGCCCTCACCTTCTCCTGGACGCCCAACGACGAAGGTGTCCTCTTCTTCGATGTCGAAGGCCCGGGCAGCCTCACCGGCCGCAGCAACGTCTGTCTCTGCCAGAACGGAACCCCGTCCCTCAACCTCTACTTCGGCGACATCCACGGCCACTCCCGCATGTCCGACGGCACGGGCAGCCCCGAAGACTACTACCGGTACGCCCGCACCGTCTCCGGGCTCGACATCGCCGCATTGACCGACCACGTCGACTTCGGAACCCTCCGGATCGAGGGCGCGCGCTGGCACCGCATCCGGGACGCCGCCAACGCCGCCTACGAACCCGGCCGCTTCACCACCTTGGTCGGCTACGAATGGACGAACTGGGTATACGGACACCGGAACGTCTATTTCCGCGGCGACGACGGCCCCGTGTTCCGCTCATTCGACGAAAACAGCGATACGCCCCAGGAGTTGTGGCGTCTGCTCGAGCCTTTCGATGCCATGACCATCGCCCATCACGTCGGCGGCGGCCCCGTGGCCATCGACTGGAGTATCCCGCCCGGTGACAACGAGCGGCTCGTCGAAATCTGCTCCATACATGGCTCCTGCGAAGCATACGGCGGCCCGGCCTCCATCTACCGCCCCGTACAGGGCGCCTTCGTCCGCGACGCCCTCGCCCGCGGCTATCGCCTCGGCATTATCGGCTCCGGGGACACCCATGACGGGCATCCCGGACAACGGAGTGCGTCCGCCCAAGTGACGGGCCTGCTCGCCGTCTACGCCCCCCAACTCACCCGCGAAGCCATCTGGAACGCCCTCAAGCGCCGCCAGGTGTACGCGACCAGCGGCCCCAAGATCATCCTCAACTTCCAGGTCGCCCGATCCCCAATGGGATCCGAGATCCTCTGGGCCGGCTCGCAAGGGCCCGTCCCCATCGCCATACGCTCCGTGTGTTGCGACGAGATCGACCTGATCGAGGTAATTCGATGCGGTGAAACCATTTACCGAAAAGAAGGGGACGGTTTCGTCTCATTCCTCCTCCTCGAAGACCCCAAACCCATTCCCGGTGTGACGTGGTATTACGTCCGCGTCACCCAGAAAGACGGGAATATGGCTTGGTCAAGCCCGATCTGGCTCGAATACGTCCCCTAACCTCCCCCGTTCTGCTCGTCATAAAAGACTCCAAAACAATACGTTATGTATCCTTCGCTCGCCGCATTCCCCGCCGGAACCGGAATGAGACCCCGCCGTCACAAATTCCCGGGCACGCCGGTTGCTCCTTCCCTGCCGCGAGCGGGCCGCACGGCCCCAAGACAGAAGGAGCGTAGACAATGAAACGCATGATTGTCCTGACGGTGATGTTCGCGGCGGCCGCAGCCGGTGCCGCCGCCCTCGAATGGCGGGCTGCCTACGACACGCTCGTCGGTACCCCGCCCGATGTGAAGGAAGGGGACGGCGTGTACCGCGTCACCGGCTACGGCGTCGCGCCCCCCAACGCGGTCTCCGAGGCCCACGGACGCCTGCTGGCCATGGGTGCCGCGGAACTCGACGGCAAACAGCGCCTGGCCGACCTGCTCCGCGGCGGACGCGTGACGGCCGAAGGTGAGGCGGCCGACTACGTCCAGGGCCGGTACGCGGTGCACACCCGCGTCAGTGGGTTCCTCAAAGGCGTCCGCATTGTCGAGCGCCGGTACTACACCGACGGATCCGCCGAGGTCGACCTGGAACTCATGCTGGCCCACGCGGGCGAGGAACCCGACTACGCCGCACTGGGCAGGTACGAGATCCATCCCGCCCGCGCCGTCCTGCCCGCGCGCACGCCGGTGTCCCGCGCGGCTGTCCCGGCGCGTCCGGGCGAAGCCCGCGGCAGCGTGGTTCCCGTCGTGCCTTCTTCCCATGCCGCCGGGCGCGACCTGGCCCGCGTACAGCCCCAGAGGGCGCCCGAACCTGAGCCGCGTCGCACGGCCCCGGTTGAGGTGCCCCGGGCCGAACCGGCGCCGCCCGTACGTCAGCACGTGCGCGACATCCAAACCGGGCTTCCCGTGCCCGAAGCAGAGGCAGTGGCCCCGGTTGTCCGAGTCCCTGCAGCGGCCGGGAAAACCCCGGCCCCGCCGGCCGTTGAGCCCGAACCGGAACCCGTCCCCGCGCCGGCCCCGCCCCGTGTCGCCGAAGTCGAGCCCGAACCCGTTGCCCCGGCGCCCGCTTCCGAGCCCGACGCCCCGAAGACCAAGCCAACCCTGCTGGCCAAGGCCCAACTGCCAGAGCCTCCAGTTCCCCAACCCGTGAAGAAGGCCCCGCCGGCCGATGTCGAGTCCATTCGCGGCCCGTATACAGACCTCGTGCTCGATGCCCGCGGACTCGGCGCCGTGCCTGCGTTCCGTCCCAAGGCGTTCTCCACCGGCGGCCAGCAGGTTTATCCGTTCCGCGGCGGCATCCTCGAGAAGTTCGCACCCGACAAGGATCCCGAAGTCCGGTATGTCAAAAGCCTCGACGAAGCGGCCCAGCGCATCCCTGGTTTCGGCGGGAAGCCGCTCGTCCTCGATGTCCACTCCGTTCGGGGCGGATCGAAGACCGACCTCGTCCTGGACAACACCGCCTTGTTCAAGCTGTCCGCCCTGCGTGACAGCAGGTTGGCACGGGGCGACGGATACGTTGTGATTGTGATAGACTGAGCGCCGATAACCGGGGCTTCCCGGGCTGCCGGCCAACGCCAGTAGAAGAGGGGGAGATGCTATGAAGCTCAAGGCCTTGCTCAT
>JAFGTL010000502.1 GCA_016934125.1 Candidatus Hydrogenedentota bacterium | reverse complement strand
TCCTCGTGGCCTGCGACACGCCGGCCTTTCGCGATCTGCCGGGCGCCCAGGAGGCGATGAGACGGGCCGCACGCTGGTGGCTGTGCATGAGCCGCCTCGACGAGAGCGGGCCTATCCCGACGATCAACCTCGATGATCGGGAGGCCACCGGTAGCCTGAAGTTCTCGAAGTTCACCTGGTGCCGGTTTATGGCCGCGGCCTGCCTGATGCGTATCGCGGAGCGGAGCGGCGAGGCCGAGCCCTGGCGGCACCTGGCGATGCGCTACATGGAGCACGTCGACACGAAGCTGCGCAACACGACGGATGCGGATACGGCGCCGTTCAAACGCGCCACGACGGATGACATGACGCTGTGTTCCTGGATCCAGGCGGTGGAATGGGCCGGCGTGCTCCTTCGGGAGATGGAGGAGCGGTTGCCGGAGTGAGCTGTGGGGGCCGTCGTCTGCTGCGGCCGCCGCAATGCTTCGGGCGGGCAACCTGCTACAATGGGCGCCGTTCAGAAGGAAGGATCCAGCTATGGGCAAGAAGAAGAGCCAGCGCATCGACACCCGCGCCGAGCCCGAGGCCCTGTCGCATAATCCGTTCGCGGCGCTTGGCGCCACGCGGGACGCGGCGCCGTCAAGCGAGGCCCCGTGCGCCCCGTCAGGCGGCGACGACTCCCCCACTCCGGCCCCGTTCACGATAGGCCGCACGCGGAAAGGGGGATTCGCCCTGTCGATCGAGCGGCGGGCGGGCGGTAAGGTGGTTACCGTGGTCGGGAACGTGTCCGGCGACGCGGGCGCGCTGCTGAAGACGCTGAAGAAGGCCTGCGGCACGGGCGGGGCCGTTCGGGAAGGCGCCATCGAGCTTCAGGGCGATCAGCGCGAGCGGCTCGAGGCGCTTCTGCCCGGGCTTGGATAGAGCTTCGGGCGATCCGGGGAATCGGGAGCAATCGAGGAGGAATCCATGGGTATTCGGACAGCCATCCTGGGGTATGGGCGGAGCGGCAGTTCGCTGCACGCCGGCCCCATCGAGAAACACGACGATTTCGACATGATCGCGGCGTGCGATATCGATCCGGCCCGGCGCGATCGGGCCGTCGAGCGGTTCGGCTGCACGGTGTACGAGGACTACCACCGGATGCTCGACGAGGAGGCGCTGGATCTCGTCGTTATCGTCACGCGGAGCCATCAGCACTGCGAGATGACGTGCGACTGCCTCGCGGCGGGCGTCAACGTGCTCGTCACGAAGCCGTGGGCCGTCAACGAAGCCGAGGCGCGCCGCATGACGGACGCCGCGGCCACGTCCAAGGGCATGCTGCTGCCGTGGCTCCCGGCCCGGTGGGGGGGCGACTTGGCGCGGCTGCGGCAACTGCTCGATGAGGGCGCAATCGGGAACGTGTTTCTGGTGCGCCGGGCCGTGTGCAGTTTCGCGACGCGCTGCGACTGGCAGACGGAGCGGCGGTGCGGCGGGGGCTACCTGCTGAACTGGGGCCCCCACATCGTGGATCCGCCGGTGGTGCTGCTGGGGAGCCCCGTTCGGAGCGTGTACGGGCGGATGAAGCAAACCATCAACCCCGGCGACACGGAAGACGTGTTCTTCGCCGTGATGACCCTCGAGAACGGCGCCATCATCCAGGCCGAGTACACCGTGGCCGTCGAGAGCCTGCCGGGCTGGTTCATTCAGGGCGATCGGGGCACTATCGTCGTGCGCGATGGCGCCATCAAGGTATACAAGAAGACGCCCGCCCAGCCCGACGACCCCACGAACTATGGCTCCATGCGGGGAACCGACGAGGACGTGTTTGAGGAAGCCATCGAGGGGAGCCGTTACGGCGACGAGTTCCAGATATACGCCGAGGTGGCCCAGGCGCTCCGGGGCGAGCGGCCGTATCCGGTGACGCCCGAGGACGCCCTCGAACTCTCGCGCGTTCTCGACGCGATACGGATCTCGTCGGAAGAGGATCGGGTCGTTGAGCTATAAGTCTTGGCCCGCCAGTTCGATAAGGCGGGCAAGCCGCGCGCGGGCCGTACACACCGCGCCCGGATCCAGCGTGTAATCCGTCAGACTCGTCACCAGTTCATTGCCGGGCCGGGCGAACCGGCTCAACTCGGCCTCCAACCGGGCAGCCGCGCGCCCCTTGCCGGCGTCGCGAAGCTGCTGGATGCGCTGCTCGGCGAGTTTCAGGTATTCGTAGTCTTCGGCACCATCGAGCCAGTTCTCCATGCGAATGCTGGACAAGGGGCCGTTTTGTCCGGGATAGATCACATTTCCGTCGCCGTTGTACCCCATGAAATCGATGTTCCATCCCGTGTAAGGTGTTTGTTCACAGGATCTTAGACTTGGAAGTATCATGCTCCAGTACAAGAAGCCGTCGGTGTGGTAGGCGTAGGCCATGAACCCCATGAGCAGGCGGATGTCCATGGCGGGGTACTCCATGAGCAGATTTGCGAAGGGTTTCGAGGGCCCAGAGCAGGTGTACCACCACACTTGGCGTCCCTCGCGGCGAACCTGCTCAGCGAGTTCGAGGTTGTAGTGGGGCGTGTTCGGGCAGAAGGCCTTCACCGATTTCAGGGGGGATCTTGTCCCATAAGTACTGTCTATGGCTGTCGTTAACGTGATCAGGTTGGGGAACTCGCGCTCGATGACGGCCGCCACCTCGTTGATGCCCTCGAAGTGCTTGCCGCGCAACTCGTCGAACATGTAGACGTAGGCGCGGTCCTCCATGTCGTGCTGCCTCGCGAGTTCGAGGGACTGGGCGATGAAGGTACGCTCGTGTTCGAGACGTTCCGGGAGCATGTGAAGGCCGTCGGGGGCGTTCAGGTCGCCACTCCGGATGTACTTGATACAGAAGGCGTTAACGTCCAGCTTGGCCCATCGTTCGAGGGTAGCGCCTTCGAGGAGCTTGTTCGGGCGGTAGATGGAGCCGGGGTTGACGCGATGGGCCGCCAGAAAGCGCTCGAAGGCCTGCTCGATGGCCGTGACGCGCTCGGGGGCGAACTGCTCGGGCGGGTAACAGTAAGCCGGGGCGCAATGGACGGCCGTCCGGAGGCTCGAACGGACGGGCAGGGCGAACTCCCACACTTCGACCGTCACCGGGATGATCGCCTCCGGCTCGGACTCGGGCCGGATGGTGAGCGCGCCCGTGTAGACGCCCGGGGCGGCGTCCGGCGGCGTCCGCACCGAGAACCAGACGGGCTGGAGGTCGCCCTGGCGGACGTCAAACTGCTCGGTTTCCGAGAGGATGGGATCGGGCCACCAGCCCACGATGGGGGCGGCGTAGTACTTCGGACTGTGCGTCTCGACGAACCCGACGGGCGCCGCAGAGACACACGAGGCCGGCAAGACATGGCCGTGGGCGTCGCGCAACTCGGTGGCGGCGAGGCGGACGTTGCGCAAGTCGCGCTCAGGCGAATAGAGCACGACTTGGGCCGCCTCGGCCTCGTTTCCGGCGGCCTGGAGCCGGATCTCGGGCGAGAAGGTGAGGCGGGCGAGTTCCGGGCGTTGGGGCAGGATCTTCACCATGGACGACGCCACGGCCAGGCCGTATGCCGGCGCGCCGGACGCGGCCCGGGGCCCGTTATCGAGCAGGCGTCTCGCCTGGTGCTCGAGCGCGGCCGCGTCGAGCCGCCCGGCAATGGCGTTCCACTCATCGAGCCGTTCCGGGAGCGGGGCTGTGCTCTTGGCAAGCCGCGCGGCGGCCCGGTGGAACTCCTTGAGCAGCCGCTTCGAGGGATCCACCTGCGCGAGCCGGTTGGCGTATCCCTCCGGAAGCACGGGATCGAGCCGGACATGGCCCGAGGCGTACAGCAGGGCGCCGGTGTCGGCGCAGGCCACCTCGACGGCGACGAGTCTGTCGTCGATGAATTGGCGCCACCGAACCTGGGTGTCGCCTTGGTGCGCGCGGCGGCCGCGCAGTTCGAAATCGTCGGCGGCCCCGGCGTATACGCGGGCATTGGTGGGGGCGGGGCAGTGGCACGCCAGCGTTTGCGTTCCGGGGAACAGATCGCCTACCGCGTCGATCTGCACCCCCTCCCCCACACCGAATCGAAGCAGGCCAAAGCGGCTCGGGCAATGGAAACTGGAGCCCGTCAGCGGACTCCACGAGTAGAGTTGGTTGCCGTCGAGGCCACTATTCACGCGGTTCCGGCAGACGTTCAGCCCCCAGCGTTCGGTGGGCTCGGGCGGGGCGACGCCGAGCGTCTCGAAGGGAACGGCGACTTCGAGCTGCCAACTCGATTCGTTGCGTTGCACCGCGCTTTCCCACACGCCGTTCCACGCCTCGTCGTAGGATTTCGGCCACGGCGCCTCTTCATCGCGCTGGGTGTTGGCGGCATCCACCATCAGATGGAAGTACTGGCCCGTTCCGTCTTGCGGGGACAGGAAGAACTCGATGCTCTCGTGCAGGAACACGCCGCCGTCCCGCTCGACTGGAGGCGCCTCGATGGTGGCCATGCGCGGTTCCTCACACCACACCGCGAGATATAGCGCCGCATCGTCCCAGCACGCATGGATCCGGTTCCGGGGCTGGCTGGGCGATCCGAGTATGGGGGCGCTTCCCGCGCCGCGCCATGCGGCATCGGCGAGATCGCCGTCGATCTCGGGCGCTACGGCACAGCGCGTGGCCGTGATCAACGAGCGCGCCCGGACGGGCCCGGACGCGCCGGCGTGGGCGCATACGGCGGCGCCTGCCACGGCCAGCAACACCCCCAGACTACGCGCCCGGAGGCGGCCGGTATACGACGATTGCATTGGATTCCTCCCTTATGTCGAGCCTGCCCCATGCCCCGAGCGGGCGGCCCGAGTATCCCGAGTCGCGAGGCTGAATTCAAGCCCCTTCGCGTCCTTGCATTGCGTCCCCCTTCGTCGCATAGTGGATGGAGCCTCCGCGTCCACAGTGCAGGGCTGGGCGGTGGATGTGGGGATGGATCGCGTCAAACTCGGTAAGGGGATGGACATGAAACGGCGGGAGTTCCTGCAAGTGATGGGGTCGGCGACGGTATCGGCGGCGATATCAGGCTCGGCGAGGCAGGCCGGGGGCGCGGAGCCTGGGCGGCCGAATATCTTGTGGATCAGTTGCGAGGACACCAGCCCGGATCTGGGCTGCTACGGCGACTCGTATGCGATCACGCCCAACCTGGATCGGTTCGCAAGTGAGGGGATTCGGTATACCTACGCGTTCACCCACGCGGGCGTGTGCGCTCCGAGCCGGTCGGGCATCATCACGGGCGTGTATCCGACGTGCATCGGCACGCAGCAGATGCGGTGCAAAGGCGTGCCGCCGCCGGAAGTGCGGTGTTTCACCGAATACCTGCGTGCCGCGGGCTACTACTGCACGAACTGCTCGAAGACGGACTATCAGTTCGATCCGCCGCTCACGGCCTGGGACGAGTGCGACAAGAAGGCCCATTGGCGGGGGCGGGCCGAGGGGCAACCGTTCTTTACCGTGATCAACCTGACGGTGACGCACGAGAGTCAGGCCCGAAGCAGTATGGAGGGTGTCCGCGCGCGGTTTGACGAATTGACGCCCGAGGAACGCCACGATCCGGCCGCGGCCACGATGCCGCCGTACTATCCCGACACACCCGCGGCCCGGGCGGATTGGGCGCAGTATTACGATACCGTGACGTTGATGGACAAGCAGGCGGGCGAGATCCTGGCGCAACTCGAAGCGGACGGCCTGGCCGATGACACGATCGTGTGGTTCTGGGGCGATCACGGGCGGGGCCTGTCGCGCGCCAAGCGGTGGCTGTACGACTCGGGAACCCACGTCCCGCTCCTCATCCGCGTGCCGGAGAAGTATCGGGCCCTTGCCGTGCCGGATGCCCCGGAGAACGCCGCGCCCGGTGCGGTGAACGAGGAGTTGGTGGCGTTTCTGGACTTCGCCC
>JAFGTL010000501.1 GCA_016934125.1 Candidatus Hydrogenedentota bacterium | reverse complement strand
GATCCGTCGTGGGCGCGGGACGCCTTGTGTCGCGCATCGGCGGATGCTACGATGGAGGGCGCAACGGGGCAACGTGCGGGAGGATCGATCATGGAATACCGACCACTGGGCAAATGGGGCGCGAAAGTCAGCGCGCTCGGGCTGGGCAGCTACCTTACCATCGGCATGACGTGCGATGACGATACGTCGCGCGACATGATCCGCACCGCCTACGAGGCGGGCATCAACTACTTCGACACGGCCAACGCGTATAACCGCGGGGAAGGCGAGCGGGTGCTGGGCAGCCACCTGGCCGAGTTCCCCCGGCCGGATCTGTTCGTGCTCACCAAGGTGTGGGCGCCCATGGGCGACGGCCCGAACGATCGCGGGCTCTCGGCCAAACACATCCGCGAGCAGTGCGACGCCAGCCTCGCCCGGCTTCAGATGGATTACGTGGACTGTTACATGTGCCACCGGCCCGATCCGGACACGCCCCTCGAGGAAACCATCCGCGCCATGGAGGATCTGGCCCGGGCCGGCAAGATCCTGTATTGGGGCATCAGCGAGTGGCCCGCGCCTATGATCGTGCGCGCCAATGCCTTAGCGCGGGAACTGGGCGCGCGGCCCATGGCCGTGAGCCAGCCCCGCTACAACCTCCTCTACCGCTACCCCGAGCAACTCCTGTATCCGACCACGGCCCAGGAGGGCATCGGCAACGTCATCTTCTCGCCCCTGGCCCACGGCATGCTCACGGGCAAGTACAAGCCCGGCGAGGACGCCCCCGCCGGAACCCGTGCTGCCGACAGCCGCCAGAATATGGTGATGAAGGCCATGTATTGGACGGAGGCCAACAAGGCCAAGGCCCAGGAATTCGTGGCCATCGCCGAGGAACTCGGCACCACCGCGCCCGAACTCGCCATCGCCTGGTGCCTCCGAACCCCGGCCGTATCGAGCGTCATTCTCGGCACGAGCAACGTGGAGCAGCTTAACCAGAACCTCAAAGCCCTCGATGTCGTGATCTCCGACGACGCCGCCGAACGCATCGACGCGCTGTTCCCGGCCCCGTCCGTAGTGCCCCAGGTGTAGGCCCGACAAGCCCGGACGCCCGGGGTGAAACGCCCGAAACCCTTGGCGACAAAGGGGTTGTGTGGGGTCGTGTGCGATCGCGACGTGCTTGGCCGGGCTGTCGGGGGCGTCATTGGCGGGATTCCTCGTTCGGCGGCTCGGGATAAACTCTTTACTGGCCTAATTTTCCCCTTTTGTGTATAATGGCGCCCGGTGAACGCTGCGGTTTCACGGTGCAGAGACACGCGGCCTGTTCCGCGTTGGGCCGTTTGGGAGGCGGATTCATGAGAACGAAATGGTTTGCGTTACTGGCGGCGGTGCTGTGTGTGCCGCTGTTGGCCGGCTGCCCCGAAGAGGGCGCCGGGGACAAGGAAATCGATCCCACGGAGATCGGCGGGATTGCCCCGAAAGACGTGCCGCTCCCGCCCTCGCCCACCCCTATCTTGTACACGTTCACGGGCAGCGTGGTGAGCATCGAGGATGACTCGGCCGGCGCGGCCGCGGCGGCGGGCGTGGCCAGACGCGACCCTGTCACCTATACGCTGCTGATCGGACTGAACAAGATCGGCTACGTCGTCGACAACAACGGCGCGATCATCAACTTCGACGACACCGCCGACAAGGATTACTTCTACACGAGTTTCGAGTCGGGCGCGCTCATGGCGATGGTGGACGGCGGATGCTACAACGCCCCGACGGATCTCGCCCAGATCCATTTCGGCGTGAACAGCGCCCTGCCCGGCACCGAGGCCGATCCGAACGGCATGCTCGTCGGCGGATCCAACAACCACAGCCTCGTCCTCTCGAATATCACGACCACCGTCGACTACTGGGACTTCGGCGCCGAGGTGGGCGCGTCCGAGGAGGTCCATGACGCCGCCGGCAACACGTCGCGCGTGTACTCGTGGCTCGAACTCACCGGCATCGAAGGGTATACGCCGCCGGATCCGCCGCCCCCGCCCGATCCCACCGACGGCGCGCTCCTCTACACCTTCTACGGCTCCGTCTTCCTCGTGCGGGACGACTCGGGCGCCGCGGCCGCGGCCTTGCCCGATCCCATCGAGGCCGGCTCGCCGGTCACCTACCAGATCATCGTCGATCTCCTCGGCCAGGCCTATCTCGTCGACAACGAAGGGGAAACCCACCTGATCAACGACGGCGTCCCCTTCGACTACTTCCTCGCCCAGGAGTATTCGGGATCCCTCATCGATCCCATCGGCACGCCGTACTACGCGGGCAACCCGTTGTTCTACTCCGAGATCGCCTTCGGTTGGAGCCGCACCGGCGTTGGCATCGCCTCGCTCCCCCTGGGCCGGCTCGTGGTGGGATCGAGCGATAACACCATCGTCATCGTCAAGATCGATCAGGCCGTCGCAAGCTGGACGGTGGGCACCCAGGTGGCCGCCGTCGAGGAAACCCACAGCGAAGGCGCCGGCGGATTGCGCGTGAGCACGGCCGTGTACTCGACGCTCACCCTCGACAGCATCGTCCCGTACGTGGCGCCCGCGCCGTAAGACGCGCCAGAAAGACTACGGGCCGCGCATGGACGTCATGCGCGGCCCGGTTCGTTACCGGCCGGCCTCAGTGGTGCGAGAAGCACCGCTCGCCCGTAAACACCATAGCCGTGTTCGACTCGTTGCAGGCGGCGATCACGTCGTAATCGCTCACCGAACCGCCGGGCTGCACGATGGCCGTCACGCCTTCGCTCGTGGCCGCGTCTACCCCGTCCCGGAACGGGAAGAATCCGTCCGACGCCAGCACAGCGCCGTCGAGCGTCTCGACGCCTTTGTACTTGGCTTTGGCCTTAGCCACGGCCTGCTGCACGGCGCCCACGCGATCCTGTTCGCCCGTGCCGACGGCGAGGGTTTGGCCGTTCTTGGCCACGATGCAGCCGTTCGAGCGGACGTGGATGTTCACGTACCACGCGAACAGGAGATCGTCGAGTTCACGGGCGTCGGGCGTGCGGGCGATGTCGATGCGTCCCTTGGACTTGTGATCGTTGTACGCGGGCATCAAGTCCGCCACGCTCCGGATGCGTGAGAGGTAGGGTTTGGCGAGGATGATGCTCCCGTCATCGAACACCTTCATTTCGAGCGTGTCGGTGCCGTCGTCGACGAACTTGGGCAGCACGGCCATATCGGGCAGCTTGATGACGCGGATTTGTTTGTTTCGGCGGAACCGCTCGAAGTCGTTGAGCGTATCGAGCGCCTCGGCGGCGAACGCCGGCGCGGCCACGCCCTCGACGATGGACTGCATGATTTCCTCGGCCGTGGCCGCATCGAGTTCGCGGTTGAACACGACCACGCTGCCGAACGCCGCCTGGGCGTCCGCGTCCCGCGCGCGGCGATATACCTCGACGAGGGGCATGTCGCCGCGCTGCACGGCCACGCCCGACGGGTTGCAGTGTTTCATGACGGCGCAGGCGGGCTGCGTCATGTACTTGAGGATGCCGCAGGCGTGGTGCATGTCCTCGATGTTGGTTTGGGACAGCCCGCTCTTGCCCGTCTTCAGGATTTCGTAGGCGCCCAGCACCAGGCTGCGGCCGTCTTCCGGCCGGTAGAACGCCGCGGGCTGGTGCGGGTTTGTGCCGTATCGGAGATCCTCGACCTTGGCGTAGGCCCGGCCGATCACCTCGATCCGATCCGGGAAATCGCCCTCCGTTCGCGTCCGGTACATCTGCTTCAGATCGTCGCCGCTCATGGCACGTCCTCCTCGTTCGGTCTCCCCTGAAAACAGACGCGCCCGGGCGTCTGTCTCCAGTGCCCAGGCGATCCGGCGAGTTTCTCGGTGCCGCCTGCCGCTTCCGCGTGGTTCATTCCACGACTATCGCCAGTTGCGGCAGGCGATCTCTGCTCCGATCCTACCCAAGCCGCCCGCCGAAGTCAACGCCTCCGGGCGGCCGGCGAACCTGCAATGGTGGATGGTGCGCGGCGCTACGCGGTGGCTTTGTCGATGGCGTCGGCGAGCATGGCCTTGCCGGTGACGCCGATGAAGCGCTGCACGATCTCGCCGTCCTTGATGATGAGCAGCGTCGGGATGCTGGAAACCTGGAACTTGCCCGCCAGTTCCATCTCCGAGTCCACATCGACTTTGGCGACAGTGATCTTCCCGTCGTAGTCCGCGGCCAACTCATCCAGAATGGGCCCCATCATGCGGCACGGCGCGCACCATTCGGCCCAGAAATCAACCACTGTGACGCCCTGGGCGACTGTCGACTCGAACGTGTCCTTGGTGAGGTCCTGTGCACTGCTCATCCCTGTATGCTCCTTCGCTGATTCGTGGACGGAACAGAACCGCCCCGCCTGTCCCGGGTGTCGTTCCGGATACTATACACGAATACCGTAAATGTTTGAAACCGGCGCGATATTCCCGGCACGGACACGCACGGACGGCGCCCGGGCCGCCGCTCCCCACCGGCAGCGGTTCGGTTGACTTTCCCGGCGAACGGCCCCTACAATTCCCCGGATATCCGAATCCTCGATTTCCCCTTGCGCGGAGAGGTGGCCGAGTGGTTGAAGGCGCACGCTTGGAAAGCGTGTGAACGCTCACAAGGTGTTCCGCGGGTTCGAATCCCGCCCTCTCCGCCATTCCTATGTCTGCACGCGCCCGGGCGGTTGCCGGGGCGCGGCGGGTGTGGCATGCTGAGGGCGGGAGGTGGCGCGCATGACGGCCAAGAGCGGATCGGCGCAGGCGGCGCTCGTCTGGTTCCGAAACGACCTCCGGCTCGAGGATCATGCCGCGCTGGCGGCGGCGTGCGCGTCGGGCGGGCGGGTGATCCCGGTGTTTGTGTGGGATCCCGACGGGGAAGGCGCGTGGGCGCCGGGTGCGGCGAGCCGGGCATGGCTCGGGGCTTCGCTCGAGGCCCTCGACGCCGCGTTACGGGCCCGGGGGTCGCGCCTCATCATCCGGAACGGCCCGGCAGCAGCCGAGTTACGCGCCCTCGCCGCGGACACGGGCGCGGATCGCGTGTTTTCCCTTCGCCGCTACGAGCCGGACGCGCGCGCATCCGACGGCGAGGTTGCGGCGGCGTTGGCGGATGCCGGCGTAGGCGTCGCCTGGCACGAGGGCGCGCTGCTGTTCGGGCCGGATGCGGTGCGCACGAAGGATGGCCGGCCGTTCCGGGTGTTTACGCCGTTCTGGCGGGCGTGCCAGCGGCTCGAGGTGGCGGAGCCGGTGGCCGGGCCCGACGCGATCCCCGCGCCGAAGCGTTGGCCCCGCACGGTTCCCCTCGACGCGTTGGGACTCGATTCGGGCCGCGCCAGCGTGTTGGCCGGGTGGACGCCGGGCGAGGCGGGCGCCCGGGATCGGTTGACGGCATTCCTTGACGAGGCCCTCATCGACTACGCCGCCATGCGCGATCGGCCGGACACGGCGGGCACGTCGCGGCTGTCGCCCTATCTCCATTTCGGCGAGGTGTCCGCGCGCCAGGCGTGGTACGCGGTGCAGGAGCGGATGGCCGCAGATGCAGCGCCGGGCCTCGTGGCCAACGGGGAAGCCTACCTGCGCCAACTCGCGTGGCGCGAGTTCGCCTACCACCTGCTCGACCACCACCCCCGCACGCCCGACGAGCCGCTCCGGGCCGAGTTCGCCCGGTTCCCCTGGGCCGATGACGCCGAGGGCCTGGCCGCGTGGCGTGACGGGTGCACGGGCTATCCCTACATCGACGCGGCCATGCGCGAACTGGGCGCCACGGGCTGGATGCATAACCGGGCGCGCATGGCCGTCGCCTCGTTCCTCGTAAAAGACCTCCTCATCCCCTGGCAGCCGGGCGCCCGCTGGTTCTGGGACGCCCTCGTCGACGCCGATCTCGCCAACAACACCTTCGGCTGGCAGTGGACCGCCGGGTGCGGCGCGGACGCAGCGCCCTACTTCCGCGTGTTCAATCCCGTGTCGCAGGGCCGGAAGTTCGATCCGGACGGCGCCTACGTACGGCAGTGGGTGCCGGAGTTGGCCGGGCTGCCGGCGGGCGCGATCCACAGCCCCTGGGACGCACCTGCGGACGTGCTGGCCCATGCCGGCGTGCGCCTCGGGGAGACGTATCCCCGGCCGATGGTGGATCACGCCGGGGCCCGGCTCCGCGCCCTCGACGCCTACGACGCCATCCGGGGCCGGTGAGGGCGGGTGCGGCGGGCGGTGCGGCCGGGAAACCGCGCCACAACGTCCGCGTCGGAACGAGGGGCTTGTCTTGTCGAACTCCTTCAAAGTTCGCGAACTCTTTCAGAGTTCGTGTGATTGGGCAATGCGCCTTTCCCGGGGTGGCGCTCGCGCTTTCAGCGCGTCGCTGTTTCCCGGGCTGGACGAGTTGTCGCACCCCTTGCGGGGTACTGGGCCAACCAGAGGCGGCGCCGCAACCGGCGAGATCGCGCCGCGGTGCGAAGCGCGCGTCGCGGGAGACGCCATCCGGCTTCGTGCCCTTGGTGACTTGGTGGTTGCTCCTTCTTGGCTGCGTCTTGAGCGGATCGGGCCGGGGCGGTAGAATGGGCTCACCGGCGGGGGGATCGATGCGCCGGGATCGTGGAGGTGGACTGCATGGCGGGTTCGTTGACGGTATACGTGACGGCACAGGCGTTCGAAGGGGAATTGGCGGGCGCGGAAGGCCTGACGCGGGCAGCGGGCCTGCTCCGTGGAGCGGGCGTAAACCGGGTGGTGCTCGAGGGCTACCGGGGCGGCTGCAGCGTGCCCGAGGCCGTGTTGCGCGCGGCGCGCGACTTCTTCGAGGCGGAAGGCTTCGCCACGCTGGGCGGGCTCATGCCGGTATACGGCGAGGGCGTGGGCCAGCGGGCGGAAGGCGTCGAGACGCGGCTCCCCTGTTTCTGCTACAGCGTCGAGGCGACGCTCGAGGCGCTCGAGATCGAGGTGCGCAAGCTCGCGCGGCTGTTCGGGCAAGTGGTGGTCGACGACGCGTTCCTCACCTCCTGCCGCTGCGCCCGGTGCGATGAGTTGCGCCACGGCCGGGACTGGGGCGCCTTCCGGCGCGACCTCCTGTGCGGCGTGGCGGGGCGCCTGGCCGATGCCGCCCACCACGAAAACCCCGCGGCCCGGTTCACGGTGAAGTTCCCCCAGTATTACGATCGGTACGCCCGGTTCGGCTACGATGCGGCCCGGTTTCCGGCCATCTTCGACGCCGTATGGCAGGGCACCGAGACGCGCGATCCGGCCACCCTCGCCTACGGCTACGTCGAGCCCTATCAAGGCTATTTCAACCTTCAGTGGATGCGCGCCTGCGCGGGCGATCGGCTCGAAACGGGCTGGTTCGACTCGCTCGACTGCACCGATCAGCACTTCTACGATCAGGCCGTGACCACGCACCTGGCCGCGCCAGGCGACGTGACGGTGTTTTGCTACAACGACGAGTTGCTGGCAAGCCGGAAGATGGCCCGGCTGGCCAAGGCGCGGCCCGAACTCGATGCCTTGTGGGAAGCCGCGTCCGGGCCGGTGGGCATGCACGTCGTGAAACCGCCGAACTGCGACGGCGGCGGCGATCTCCACCTCTTCGACAGCCTCGGCATGCTGGGCGTGCCGCTCGTCCCGGCCACGAAGCTCGAACCCACCATGCGCTCCGCGCTCGTGCCCGCCCACGCCGCGGGCGTTCAGGCGGTGCGGGAAGCCGTGCCGAAAGCGCTGATGGCGGGCCGCCACGTCATCGCGACGGTGGACGCGCTCCGGGGCATGGCGGACGATCTCGATCTACTCGAATTCTTCGGCTACCGGCCGTCGGGGGTCGCGCCGGGCCGGGCGCAGATCGCGGCGTTCGCCGCCCGGGGCCGGCGCTACGAGGTGTCGCATCCGGTGTACGTCGCGGGCGATTTGGCGCCGGTAGATGCCTCCGTGCTGGTGTGGGCGGAGTTCGCCGCGTGCGAGCACGGGGTGGTACGCGTGCCCTTTGTGACCGCGAAATCGTTCGCGAGCGGCGGCCGGGCCGTGGTGTGGAATTTCGGCAGCTTCGACGCAGGCGCCTACGACATTCGCGAGCAGTTGAACGTCCCCGTGCCCTGCGATCTGCTCCACCTGCCCAAGCCGATCCTCGACCTCGTCCGCCGCACGGCCACCTCCGCCCTCGGGTTCGCCATCGAAGCGCCGGCCCGGGTGGCGGCCTTCGTGTTCGCCGAGCACGTGGTTTTCGTCAACTACGCGGCATCGCCTGCCGAGGTCAATATCCGGGGGTTGCCGTGGCGGGCGGACACGCTCCGTTCCGATTCGCCGCGCACGCGGTGCAGCGACGGGACGCTGTTCCTGGCGTCCCACAGCCACGCCCTGATCCAGCGCGCGTAAGCTACTCCTTCGGTGTGGCCAGGGCCGGCGGCAGCTTGAAGTGGACGTTCTCGTCCATCACCTTGCGCTCTTCCACCTCGCACGGCCCGCGGCCGCGGAAGTAGTCGACCACCCCCTGCACGAGGGACTCCGGCGCGGACGCGCCGGCCGTGAGCAGCACCGTTTCCACGCCCTCGAGCCATTCCTCCTCGATCATGTCGGCGCCGCTGATGAGGTAGGCGGTTTTGCCCTGGACGTGGCAGATCTCGGCAAGGCGGTTCGAGTTGGCGCTCTCGCGATCGCCCACCACGAGCACGAGATCGGCTTCGGGCGAGATCGCGTTCACCGCGGCCTGGCGGTTCTGGGTGGCGTAGCAGATGTCCCCCTTCTTGGGGCCCGTGATCTCGGGGAATCGCCGTTCGAGGGCCTCGACGATACGGCGGCAATCATCCACGCTGAGGGTGGTCTGGGTGATATAGGCCATCTTGGTCTCGTCGGGAATCTGGAGGGCCTCGACCTCCTCCTCGCTGAACACGATGCGCACGTTGCGGCCCGCCCAACCCGTGGTGCCGATGACTTCGTCGTGGCCCTTCTCGCCGATGAGGACAATCGTGAAGTCTTTGTCGGCAAACCGGCGCGCTTCGTTGTGCACTTTCCCGACGAGCGGGCAGGTGGCGTCGATCACGTGGAGGTTGCGTTCCTCGGCCTGCCGCCAGCGGTCCGGGCTGACGCCGTGGGCGCTGAAGAGGAGTTGCGAGCCGGGGGGCACGTCGTTGAGATCTTTGACAAAGACGGCGCCCTTCTCGCGCAACTCGTTCACCACGGCGGCGTTATGCACGATGTCGTTCAGCACGTACACGGGCGCGCCGAACTGCTCGATGGCCTGCTCGACGCATTTGATGGCGCGTTCCACGCCCGCGCAGAATCCCCTCGGGCCGGCCAGGATGATCTTCATGCTATCTCCAATTCTGGGAACCGCCCGCAGCGCACTGTGTCAGAACTCGAGGGCGAATTCAACCGGCTTGCCGGATCGCTTGGCCTGCCGGGCCAGGTTGTAGGACTCGAGGTATTGCTGCGCCACCACTTCCCACGACACCACCTCGTCGAGGTAGCGTTTCAGGTTCCAGCCCAGCGTCAACCGCAGGTCGCGATCGCTGGCCAACCGGATCACCTGCTTCCGGAGCCCCGCCTTGGTGGTGAACAGCAGCCCCCCTTCGCTCTCGAGGGTTTGCGCGGTCAGCCCTTCCATGGGCGCGGTGGTCACGTAGGGTTTGTTGAGCGCGATAATCCGCGCCAGCGTGCCCGACTGCGTCTCGTCGACAGAGGGCAGGACGATGAAGTCGCACACGGCCATCATCTTGTAGTAGACGTCGCCGCGCGGGATGAACTCGTAGTAATGGGCCAGCCCCTTCTCCTCCATCCCCTGGATCTCGCCCTTCCATTGCTCGTAATCGGCCCGGTGGTTGGGATCGCGCATGGCGCCCGCGGCCAACAAGTCCCAGTCTTCGCCGGTGCCCTCCTTGATCTCGGCGGCGATGTCCTCCCACATGGCCGTGAGGATGTCCCACCGTTTGTTGGACTGGATCCAGCCGATGAGGCCGACGAGGTGGGTGGCGAGGCCCTCGACGCGATTCAGGCCGAGTTCCTCGCGCAGGCCGGGCACGTCGTGCATGCCCCAGCGCCGATCCGGCCGGGCGCCGTGGGGCACCACCATGATGTTGCGCGGCGTGGGCCATCCGCGCTGGGCGAACGTCCAGTCGAGGCGCCACTTCTGGTAATGGCACTTGAGCAGCAGGACGTCGCACCGCCGGGATACCTCGTAAACGAAGTTCGCCTCGAAATCCATCAACCGGCCGTGAACCGTATGCGGCTCCACCACGACGGGGAACTCCGAGATCGCGTCGAGGAGGTCGAGGAAGCCCTCATTCCCGTCGCCCTGGCCGCGCTCGTCGACATGTTCGTAGAGGCCGTATTCGTGCTCGATGTGAACGGCGTAGGGTTCGAGTTCGCGGATCTTCTCGGCCACGGGCTTCCACCAGCGCCGCTGGGACATGTCGATGAGGGGAAACACGCCGTCCCCGTCGCCGTCGGTGTGCGACACGACGCAGACGTCGCGTTTGGGCGTGGCCTTCTGGATGAACTCGCGGGCTTCTTCACAGAAGGTGGCGATTCCGCACAGCCGCGGCGGATACGAACTGATCATGACGATGGGGTTCTCGGCCACGATATGGGGCTCCTCTGGGCTCGGGTGATTGCACGCCACCGGATGGTGCGCCGGCCATCCGATGCCAAGCATCGTTGTGGGGCCTTATTCTATAACGGATCGGGGCCGGAATGGAAGTCCCGGGCACGCCCCCAAATCATCTCGTAAGGTTATGAACAGGGCTTGGCCGTGGGAATGGGGTCCGCGTTTTTCCGCGCAGGACCCGCAGCGGTGT
>JAFGTL010000500.1 GCA_016934125.1 Candidatus Hydrogenedentota bacterium | reverse complement strand
CAGCGCCGCGCCGCAGCCAGACCACGCCGCGGCGGGGTGGATGCGCGTGTTCGCATGAATACACCAAGTCGAGCACGCCGTCCCGGTCCAGGTCGCCGGCCCGCACGCTCTTGGCCGTGCCCACGCCGAGAGTGGCTTGCACCGGGATGGTACGCGCCTGCCAGGGCTCCCCCGCGGCATCCGGGCCTGCAAACCAGGCCACCTCAGCGGGTTTCACGGCTGCCAGCACATCACGCCGGGCGTCGCCGTTCAGATCGGCCACGTCGAGGAACATGATCTCCTGCCCGGCCGCGCCGATGGCATGCTCGGCCCACGGGACGGCGGCCGCATTCGCGCCCGGATTTTCGAGCCAGAACACCCCCGCGTCCGGCCCCTTCCGATCCGACGCCACCACATCCGAATCGCCATCGCCGTCCATGTCTGCTTCCACGAGCGACATGATCCAGCCCGCCTTGCGCAGCGGATGCAGGGCCCAGTCGTCCAGATTCCGCGGCACGGCCGGACACTGGAGCCACCCCACCAACCCGTCTTCCCCCTTCGATCCGACCACGAGATCGAGGCCGCCGGCTCCGTCCACCTGCATCGGCACCGCGAACATCCACATCGTCCGGCCCGCGGTCGCCGGGATGGGCTGCGTCGTCCAGGCATCGGGCGTCAGGTAGCGCGCCGGATCCCGGGGCGCCCAGTGGACGAACATGCACTGCGTGTCCCCCTCGCAACTGCTTACCACGTCCACTGCTCCGTCGGCGTCCACGTCCATGAACACGGCGTCCTCGGGGCTCGCCACACGGCCCACGGTCACGGCCGGCCACGGCTTCCTGAGCGCGGCGCCGTCCCCGGCCGGGTGGAGGTATACGCGCACCACGCCGCCCTCTTCCCAACCTGTCACCAGGTCGGGCCAGCCATCGCCGTTTACGTCGCCCGGCCGCACCCCGTCCGCCCCCTGCGACGACGCGTCGATCGTGTGCCGCGCCCACGGCTGTGCCGCGGCGGCGCCTGTGTCCGCACCGGCGGCATCTGCGGCGGCCCCGAGGCCCGCCGCCCACAAGGCTGCCGCGATGCCCGCCCGGGCCCAAGCGGCCATTGGCACAAGCATCTTGTTCCTCCTGTTGGCTTGGCTCCGCCACAGTAGTCCATCCCCGGCGCCGATGCAATCGGGACGGCCTTGCGGGCGCGCCGGCGGGCGTATCAGACCGCGCAGTCGACGCAATCAGCGGCTATCCGCAAGCGATTGGCGTAGAGGATCTTACGTCGCTTTCCCCTCATGTTTTGGGTGTCCAGGCGGGTTTGACTGCACGGATTGGCCTTGATAGACTCTCCCTGCGTGCAAGGAGTCCAACATGCCCGACGAGGCCCCGGTAGCATCGGTTTTGCTCGTGGATCAGGATCCGTCGACGTCGCGTGAGATCGTGTCGTTTCTCGAATCGCAGGGATACGAGGTCGAGCGGGTGGATGACGGCGAGAAGGCGTATAACCGGCTCGACAGCCGGCCTTTCGACGTGCTGATCACGGATCTGAACGCGCACCGGATCGACGGGATGCGGCTGATGGCCGTCGCGAAGGATCGCAACACCGAGATCTGCGTCATCCTTATCACGGAACAGCCGGACGTCGAGCGGGCCACGGAGGCCATGCGGCAGGGGGCGTACGATTTCCAGACGAAACCGCTGAACCTGGGCAAACTGGGCGCGGTGATCGAGCGGGGCGTGGGCCGGCAGCGGCTTGTGCTCGAGCAGCACGAACTGCGGCGCCGGCTCGATGAGCAGTACGGCCTGGGCAACCTGATCGGCCGATCGCGCCAGATGATCACCGTGTACGCGGCCGTACGCCAGATCGCGCCCACCAAGGCCACCGTGCTCATCCAGGGCGAAACGGGCACCGGCAAAGACCTCATCGCCCAGGCCATCCACAACAGCAGTCCCCGTCGCGACGCGCCTTTCGTGAAGTTGAACTGCGCGAGCATCCCGGAGGCCCTGGTCGAGAGCGAGTTGTTCGGCCACGTATCCGGCGCGTTCACCGGGGCTACGCACTCGCGGCAGGGCCGGTTCGAACTCGCTGACGGCGGCACGCTGTTCCTCGACGAAGTGGGGGAGTTGACGCCCGCGCTCCAATCGAAGCTGCTCCGCGTCCTCGAACACCAGCAGTTCGAGCGGCTCGGCGATTCGCGGACCATCGCGGTGGACGTCCGCCTCATCGCCGCCACGAATCGCTCCCTCGAGCGGATGGTGGAGTCGGGCGGGTTCCGCGACGATCTCTACTACCGGTTGCGGGTCGTGACGATCGAGGTGCCCACGCTGCGCGATCGGCGCGAGGACATCCCGCTCCTCGCAAACCACTTCATCGGGGAGGCCTGCGCCGAGAACGGGAAATCGGTGGCGGGCATCACGCGGAACGCCATGGATCTCCTCATGCGGTATGAGTGGCCCGGCAACGTGCGCGAACTGCGCAACATCGTCGAGGGCATGGTGATCATGGCCCGGGAGGGCCGGGCGCTGGACGCGGGGGACGTGCCCCAGCACGTCCGGAAAAGCACTGCGCCGGAGGTCAGCGAGATCCGCATCCTCACCGGCACCCCGATGAGCGAAGTCGAGCGCATCGTCATCGAGGAAACCATGAAGGTGTGCGACTACAACAAAGAGCGCTGCGCCAAGACCCTCGGGATCGGCCTGCGCACGCTGTATCGCAAGCTGAAGGCCTACGACCTCTGAGGCGCATGGGCGGGGGCTGCTACGGACTGGAGGAATGTATGGATGAACGGGTAAGCCCGCCTGGGGTGGGCATGGCGGTGTGGCTTCTGGACGGGGGCCGGCTCGTCGATCGGATCGCCTGGCTGATCGAGAGTGGATTCGGGGGTGTGTCCTTTCTCCAGACGGCCGTGGATGTCGAAAAGGGGGAGCGAGAAGAGGCGGCCGCGGCGATCGCCGAGGCGGGCCTGTGGGCCACGTATCACGGGAACGTCCACCACAAGTTGACGGATTCGGGCGGCCTCGACGCGGACTTCGCGAACCGCATGCTCGATGATGTCATCTGGTGGCACGAGCACACCAACGGGATCCATTCGTGCTGCTCGGATTCCATCAATACGGGCTGCGATCCCGACCTCAACCAGCGGCATATCGAGTTCATGGCCGGCAGACTCGGCGGATACGGGATCCGCGTCGGCGTGGAAAACGGGTATGGCGAAGCGCATCGGTTCACGACGCTCGCCGATATCGGGCGGTTCAGACAGACTTGTTCGGGCCCGGAAATCGGCATGTTGCTCGACGCCGGCCACGCGAATATCCACGTGCGGAGCGACGGCGTGGACGGCGAGGACGACATGGGCGCCTACATCGGCCAGTTGCCCTTCGACGTGCTGGAAGTGCACTTCAGCGACAACCGCGGCCAGAAAGATGAGCACAAGGCCCTAGGGTATGGGAATCTGGACGTGGACGCGGTGCTTCGGGCGCTCAAGGGGAAGGGGTTCACCGGCAAGTTGACGGTGGAGGTGTGCCCGGACATCCTGTCAGGCGACTACCGGAGCTCGATCACCGATCCGGTGCGAACCGACGGCTTGCTCCGCTCGCGAGATAAGATCGCCGCCGCTTGGGCGTCCATTGGGTAGGAGACGCACACTGCGCCCGGTGGGAGGGTTGGCGGGCGTCCTGCAGCTGCGCGGACATCGGGGAGTGGGGATACAGCCGCGGGGCCGGGCTACTCGGCGTCGTCCTTCGGGGAGGCGTCCGAGGATGTGGAGGAAGACGCGGGCTTCTCGTCCTCGTCTTCGTCTTTGCCCTTGACGCTGTCCTTGAATTCGGAGATGGCGCCGCCGAGGGATCGTCCCACTTGCGGGAGTTTGCCCGCTCCAAAGACAATCAGCACCAACAACAGCAACAGAACCAGCTCAGTTGGCCCCATCCCGAACATAGATTGACTCCTTCACCTCACGTCGAACGTTCAGGATATTATAGAACCCGCCCGAGCGCTTTGCAAGAGACAACATGGGCCGGCGCGGACGGGGGGCCAGAGCCGTGGGAACCCCGTGACAAAAGCGCCGGCGGCGGGCTCCGTGGGGAACCCGCCGCCGGCAATGCGCCGAAGATGCCGTGCCTTACGCCGTTAGTTCAGGGGAGGAGAACTGACGCTTACGGCGGAACCGTCGGCCGTGTAGCGAATCACGCCGGACTCGTCGACGAAGTACTGCCGGTAACCCGTGCGGCCGGCCGACGCCGGGGTCGCGGTG
>JAFGTL010000499.1 GCA_016934125.1 Candidatus Hydrogenedentota bacterium | reverse complement strand
GCCCGGCGTGCCGCGCGCGTCTCGAGGGATCCCGCCCTCCGTCGGGTTGTCCCCCTGGCTCGGGATATTGGGTGAGTCGTCAGTCACATTCGTGTCCCCCTGCGTTCCCTTTCCACCCGTGGTTGGGACAGTATGCTCGCAGAAACCGGCGTATGCAACGTCTGCAAGAGGAAAGAGAGCAAGTCGCGCGCCAACGGCGCGGCGCCAAGGGCCCTTCAGGGCCGAAATGGCCGGACACGTAGTCGCGTCGCGGACTCCGCTTGAAACATGTCCCGGCTTTTCGAGGCCTCGCTCCCGGCGTCCGCCCTCGTCGAGATCCAGTACAACACGGCGGGTTAGGCCAACCGCCCGTGCGGGATCAGGCCGCGCCGAGTTCGCGCACGAGGCGATACACGGTGTCGTAGGCGAAGCGCAACTCGTCGAGGGTGCAATGATCCTGCACGAAGTGGGTGGTGCAGAACAGGAGCCCGCCGTCGGCGAACAGGCGCAACACGCGTTCGATCTCGCGTTCGAGGGCATCGAGCCGGCCGAATCCGATGGTGGTTTGCACGTCGAGCCCGCCCATGACGACGAATCGATCGCCATACCGCGCCTTCTGATCTCCGAGGCTCATCCCGGCCGATTCCTGCCAGGGATGCACCACGTCGTAGCCCAACTCGATGATGCCGTCGATCACCGCGTTCACGTTGCCGTCGCTGTGGAGGCTGAGGAAGGCGCCGCGCTGCTTCACGGCGTCGGCCGTCACCTTGTGATGGGGGAAGATCAGATTCCACCAGGTGTCCGTGCTGAACAAGAGGCCGGTTTGCGCGCCCCAATCATCGGACACGTGGATCATGTCGACGCCGAGATCGAGGCAGTTGTTTGCGAAGGCGCGGTTCCACGCGGCTTGGCGCGCGTACACCTCGGCGAGTTCGTCGGGATACATGAGGAGGTAGGCGAGGTGGTTCTCGATGCCGAACAGGCCGTTCAACGCCTCGAAGATGCCGGGCGTCTGGACGTAGACGAACCGGCCCCGCTCCTCCTTGTGGTGGCGGATGCCCGCCACGACATTCTCGTACGCGTCCAGCGCATCGGGATCGGACAGGGGCAAATCGAGGGCGGCAGGGGGATCGATGACGCCCGAGCGGGCCGCCCGCGCCGCCTCGACGGCCTCGCCGGCAAAGGTGCCCGGCCCGCCGAAGAGGTGGGCGAAATCGAATTCGTACGCGTCCTCGAAGGCGGCCACGGATCCGTAGGCGGCCTCGATTGGCTCCGCGAGATTGGCCGACACCCATCCGTAAATGGGCATGCGATCCGGCGTTCCATGGCGAATGACACACTCGACTCGTTCACGGGGCAACACAGCCTGCCTCCCTCTTCACCTCGGGGTTCCTCTGCCGGCCATGCCCGGCAGCGGCGCATACAATGGCAGGTTGCCCGCCCGAGCGCAAGCCGCGCCGGGCCTGTTCCATTCACTTGCCGGAGTCCCCGATGAGGAGGGCGCCCCACGCCGCGTTCACGTCCGATTCTGTCTGTGCGGCCTGGAATTCTTGTTCCGCCTCGATCTTGGCCACGAGCGCCTGTTTCCGCATAAGCACGATATCGAGCAGGGCATCCGGATTCCGCACGATTCCCCTGGCGTAGTCGGTGCGCGGGTGCGTTGCCTTCATGGCCTGCAACGCTTGCTCAGCCGCGTTGTACTGCGCCATCATCTCCTGCCGCGCGCGCGCCCTGGCCGCGTGCGCCTCGGCACGGAACGCCGCCTTCTCTGCATCAGACAGGCGCGTGCGGCTTGTCTCGATCTCCCACTTCGCCGTCAGGACATCGAGCGCCTCGGCATAGAACAGGCGCGCGGCGATCACGTAGCTTTCCCGCGAATCCTCGGCCTGAAAGGCCGGTTCCATCGTCTGGCGCAGGAGTCGGAGCCGCTCCTCCATGCCCCAGGCGAAGGCTTCGTTGCCCACGAAGGTGTAGACGTGCGCCAGGTAGCAGCGCAAGTACAGATTCGCGTTGATCTCCCCCCACCGCCTTGTGCGCCATTCTTCGGGCAGGTGTTCCCAGTCCGTCGGGTAGCGTTCCAGGTATTCGTGCGCCACCGACTGGAGTTCGTCCGGGAGGTTCAGCGTGCCCGCAAGCAGGACATGCTGGAGCACGATCCACCGGTGCAGTTCGAAGGGGAGATCGGCTGCGCCCCGCAACGCGCGGCACAACGCAATCCGCTCCTCGGGGCTCCGCCCCGAGCGCTCGCTCAGGGCCGCGGACTGGGCGCGCACCTCCTCCGAGATGGCGCCACGATGACGGAGCGCGCCGACGTCGGGCTCGAGGGCCGCCATGTGCGTATGATTGAGCACCGGATGAAGCTCGAACGCGGTGGGCGGCGGGGCCTTTGAGAGGGAAAGCAGGAACGGATCCGGGATGGGCGTGAAATCCGCGTCGCCCCAGGGCGAGCGCCCCTCGTCGGCCGCCCGCGCCTCGTTGAGAAGCCACTCCATCTGCTCGCGATACGCGGCGCATTCGTCGCGCGTCAGGATCGATTCGATGACGTCGACGGCCAGTCCGGGGCGGTTCCGCGCTAAGATCCAGGGCGCTTTGGCCCGCAGGACGAGCGCGGCCTGGCCCGGCTCGTGCTCAAACAGCGGCGCAGGCGCCTTCATCCGGCAGTGGCCGGCCCGCTCGCTCCAGAATCCGGCCTTCTCCGTCTCGATCAGGAACTGGAGATCCTCGTCGCGCCCCGTCGCCTCCAGTGCACCGAGGGCAACCGCAACCAGACTCTCATGCGGAATCGCCGCAAGCTCCTCGGGGAGTTCGGCACGAAGCACCTGCCGCGCGAGCGCGGCCGTGCGGGGCGAGCCGGGCAACGTGTCTGTGAGGATACACAGCGCGTCATACCACAGATTCCAGCGGTGCGGGCTCTCGATGACTTCATCGGACGCAAACAAGGCGAACAGCGCGTCGACGAAATCGCTCTCGAGCGGCACGGCCGCACCAGGATAGGGCGCCGTGACGCGTTCGCTCCACGCCTCGCGTTGCTGCGCGTGCAGCCCTCGATACGCCCTCACCACGGACGCGGCCCGGTGAAGCGGGGCCTGCACTCGGCCGAGATCCACGTCCCACGGATCCGGCGCCGGCCCGAGCGTCACGAAGTCGAACTGCGCGTGCGCGGGCGAACCCGCGCACACCACAGCCGCCAAGGCGACTGCGAGAACCCTCAGGATTCCGCCCGCATTCCCACTCATGGCTCCTGCTCCTCATCGAGCCCGCATCGGGACTGCCCCGCCTGTAATGGATCCCCGGTTGCCCTTGGCCGGTTCCATGCCGCCGCGCAAACGATGGCTTTCGGGGCGGGGAACAGGCTATGATCCGCGAAATCGTGTCGTGAGGCGGGCCTGTTTATGCGGGCCGGAGCATCTGGGAGAGCGAGTGTCATGTCGATGATGAGCCTGCCGGGGGCCGTGCTGGCGGCGCCGGCGTTTGTGCTGTGTCTTCAAACATTGGCCGCGGCGGCCGACGCGCCGGCGTTTCCCGGCGAGCAGTCGGACTGGTATGGCTACGCCCGGTTCGAGTTCGAACTGGACGGGCGCCAGTGTTACGTCGTCGCGCCGAAGGAGGCCGCGCCCGGCCGGCCGTGGATCTGGCGTGCGCGCTTTTTCGGCCACCGGCCCGAGGTGGATATCGCCCTGCTCGAGAAGGGGTTTCACGTGGCCTACATGGACGTGGCGAACCTGTTCGGCTGCCCGAAGGCGGTGGCCCATTGGAACGCCTTCTACGCCTATCTCACGGGCACGCACGGATTCGCCCCGAAACCCGCCCTCGAGGGCATGAGCCGGGGCGGGCTGATCGTGTACAACTGGGCCGCGGCCAACCCGGACAAGGTGGCCTGCATCTATGCCGACGCGCCGGTGTGCGATATCAAGAGCTGGCCGGCCGGCAAAGGGGCCGGGCACGGCGCGCCGGAGTGCTGGGATCTCTGCCTGAAGGCCTACGGCCTCACCGAGGAGCAGGCCCTCGCGTACGATCGCAACCCGATGGATAACCTGGCCCCGCTCGCCAAGGCGAAGGTGCCCCTGCTCCACGTGCACGGCACGGCCGATGAATCGGTGCCGCTCGAAGAGAACACGCGGATCGTCGAGGAGCGCTACCGGGCGATGAAGGGCTCGATCACCGTCATCCTGAAGGAGGGCGTCGGCCACGTCCACGGCCTCGACGATCCCGCGCCGATCATCTCGTTCGTGCTCGAACACACCGGCGGGGCCCGCGCCGGTTCCTGATGCCCGGCCGCGCCTACTCGCTGTAGCTCGACGTCTCGTCGGTGCGGAGGTAGAGGGCGTGGCCGCTGAACTCGACGTCGCCGGCGCTGTCGTAGTTCGTGTAGGTGCCGTAGAGGAAATCACCCACCTTACGCAGGTGCCACACCGTGTCGCCGAACAGATCCGTGCCGCTCCATGTCCAGATGATCTGATTCTGGGCCTGGGTGCCGGACATCGAGAACACGCGCCGGCTCGATTCGCCCGCGAGCCGGAGCGCGCCCAACCCGGTGATCGTCCCATTGACGGTAACGTTCGACACGGTAACGAGGGCGAGTTGGGATGAGGGGGCGTCGGCCGTGAACACGGTGTCGTAGTAGCTCGCGGCCCAGGTGCCTTCGAGGGAAGACGTGGAGCCGTAGCGCCAGTCGGCCGAACCGCGGCTGATGAAGTCGCCGGTTGTGGACGTCTGCTGGTAGGAGCCGGTGAGCGTCGAGCCGCCGAGCCGGAGGGCCCACGAGAACGTCGACGACGAGCCCACGAGATCCATCTCGAGGAGCGAGCCGACCACGGTGCCGTTCTGCACCGTGTAGGTGGCGAAGGCGGGGGCGGCGGCGCTCTCATCGAGCACCTGGGCCGAGCCCGACACGTTGTTGCCGTTCACGTCAAGGTCGGCGACGATGAGGTAGTCGGCGGTTCGCGAGGGCGTGGCATCGCAGAAGGACGTCACCCAGATGTGCTCGAAGGACTCGGGGGTCGGTGTGGACGAGGCATACCAGGTGGCGTAGCCGTTCTCCTCGAGCGTGTCGGTGGCGTCGAACTGGGCGTAGGCCCCCACCATGACATCCTCGTTGAGGAAGGCATACCAATCCATCGGGGTGGTGGCGAGATCGACGCCGCCGAAGGAGAACGCGGCCTGCGAGCCGTCCACGGCGCCCTGGGTGACGTTGAAGTCGAGTTCGAGGGGCACGGCGCCCTCCTGCTGGTGGATGAGCGTGCCGGAGCCGTCGAGGGTGCTGTCGCTGGCGGCGGCGAGCACGAGCGTGGCGGTGCGATCGTACTTGTCCGTGCCCGAGCCGGGATACGAGTCCGTGAATCCCGCCACCCAGGCCGACTCGATGTCGGAGGAGTCGACTTCGTGCCAGATGCCGCATCCCGAGCGCGCCACGGCATCGTTGGCGTCGAGGGCGTAATACACGCCCACCATGTAGTCATCGGCCAGGCGCAGATACCATACCGGCGTGTAGTCGAAATCATTCGAGGACAGGTAGATCCTCGCGTCGTCGTCCGAGGCCGTGCCCGTCACGCTGAGGGTGATTTCATCCGCGGCCACGGCGCCCTCGCGAAAGACGCGGAACATGGTGCCGCTCCCGGTGATCGAGGTGCGGTTCTGGGTGAGCACAAGGCGGACGGCGTACTCGTTCTTGCCGAAGTCGGTTTCGCTGGTGGCGACGTCGTCGCCGTACGCAGCGATCCACGTGCCCGAAAACCGGGTGTCGGAGCTGCCTCCGCTGCTCCCGCCGCCGCTGCTCCCGCCGCCGCCGTCCGTGGCGCCGGACGTGTTGTCGCCGGCCGAACTGAGGGCGTCTTTGGCCCAGTTCAGGCCGAGGCCATCGAGGCCGCACCCGGCCAATACCAGCATGGACAGGAACAGGGCGAGTGAGAGGACTGGGATGTGGTAGCGCGGTTGCATGGCTCTCTCCGGTTTGGGCCGCCGGGATTCAGTATAGGATGGCGCCGGATATCCGTCAACAGTAAACCCCGGCACCCCATGCCGTCCCGGCACCGCTGCCGTTACAGGAACGCCGGCGCGGGCCGATGGGCTGACATGCCCCTGCGGCAAACCGCCATCAGGCCAGGGCGGCCACCGCGTCCCGGATCCACGCCAGGCATACCTTGCTGGCGCCTTCCCGGCCCTCGCCGGAGAGGTATCGGCCGTATTTCGCCTGGAGTTCGTCGGGGAACCGATCCGGGTTGACGTGGGTTTCGAGCGAGATGTAGCCGTCGTACCCATCATCTTTCAGGGCTTGGAGTTGGGCGGCCCAATGGCAGATCCCCATGCCGAGGAACACGTTCGGCATGCCGCCGTCCGGCGCCGGTGCGGCGTCCTTCACGTGCACGTGGACGAGATCATCCTTGAGCAGGGCGTATCCGTCCGGGTAGGAGGGCACGCCACGGCCTTGGGGATCCTGAACGTGGTTGGCGGGATCCCAGAGCGCCTTGACGCGATCGCAGGCGAGCATATCGAGGAACCGGCGCGCGTGGGCGGCCGTGCCTACGAAGGTGGACGCCTCGTTTTCGAGGCCCAGGATGGTGCCTTTCTCTTCGAGGATGCCGGGCACCGGCCCGTAGGCCTCGAGCATGGCGTCCCACGGCTTCTCGGCCACCTGATCGCGATCCCAGAATGCGAACCCGCGCACCAGTGAACAGCCGAGTTCGAGGGCGATATCCGAGCAGCGGCGGAGGAAGTCCATGTGCTGGGCGACTTCGGCGGGGTTGTCGATGTCGCACTTGCCGAAGGGCGAGCCGATGCTGCACACGGCCATGCCGTGGTCGGCGACGACGGCCTTGATCTCGCGCACCTGGGCGTCGGTGAGCTCCTGGCAGGGGGTGTTCCACACCCGGCGGATCTCGGCGCCCTGTGCGCCGAACTCGGTGCACACGTGGCATGCCTGCGCCAGATCCTGGCTGATCTCGTCCGTGAACGCGCCGATCCTGAACATGATGCCTCTCCCCTCCCGCCGTCCACCCGGCGGGTGTGTATTCGGAGCAGCCCCCCCGTGCGGCGGGGCTACAGATCGTCGGTACAGAGGCCGTAGACGTGCACGTCGCGGAACGTGTCGTGGAGGAAGAGGGCCTCGCGCTCCGTGCCCTCGCGGACAAACCCGATGGCCTCGAGGAACGCCTGAAGCCCGGCCTCCTCG
>JAFGTL010000032.1 GCA_016934125.1 Candidatus Hydrogenedentota bacterium | reverse complement strand
TTCGTCAATCCGGCCGGGCTCGACGCCAGTCTCGGCCGGAACCTCCTGCTCGAGACCACCGCCTCCGGTGCGCCCCTTGCGGGCGACCCCGGCCTCGATGGGATTGGCACTCTCGAACAGGGCTTCCTCGAGAACTCCAACGTCGAGGTCGTCGAGGAAATCCTGAACCTCATCATTGCGCAACGCGCCTATGAGGCGAACTCGAACGTGATCCAGACCTCCGACGAGATGCTGCAGGTCGCGAACAACATCAAGTGATAGGGCCGGCATGCTGAATAGCACGGGAACGTGAGGACGATGACACGGACGACAGACAGGGCCACGGAGCCAGACCTCCGCCGCAGGGCGCGCCGCCTTCTCGGCGGCCTGGCTCTTCTGGCCGTCGCTTCGTATCCTTCTGTCGCGCAGGATGTTGCCGCCACCGAACCGCCCCCCCCTGAGGTCCGCGACCGCATCGAGGCCACCGAACCGCCCCCGTGTTTCGGCACGGTCACCCTCAAGGAGGAAGTGTACGTCAAAGGGCCCACCATCTGCCTCGGCGACATCGCAGATATTGATGGCGCAAATGCTAAGTCACTCGCCTCCATTGAGATAGCTGGCGCCGCGGCCCCCGGCACCACCAAACGCCTCGACGCCAGCCTCCTCTCACTCCGGCTCCAGAACTCCGGCATCGAGGCGGACGCCTTCGAACTCGACGGGGCCCGCAGCGTGCTCGCCAAGACCCTCTACCTCGATATCACGCGCGAGATGATCGCCGAAGACCTCCGTACCTTCATCGAGTCGAACATGCCCTGGGATCCCCGGCAGGCCACCGTCGACATCGTCGCAACGGCTCAGGACTTCGTCGTCCCTGAGGGCGACGTCACCCTGACTTGGTGGCCCAACCCGCAGTACCGCTGGGCGGGCCCCGGATCGTTCCGTGGGGAAGTCCGTGTCGACGGCCAGGTCAAGCGCACCGTCCTGTGCCGCGCCATTGTCGAGGCCTACGTAGATGTCCTCGTGGCCGCGGCCGATATCCCACGCGGCGCCACCTTCTCTCCAAGCCAGCTCGAAGTCCAGAAGCGCGCCATCAGCACCCTACGCGGGAGCTTCCTGAGCGATCCGGCCGACGCGGTAGGAAAGCTCTCCCGCAACACCATCTTCCCAGGTCAAGTCATCACGTCACGCAACCTCGTGTTGCCCCAACTCATCAAACGCTACCAGATCGTCACCGTCGAGGTGCGGTGCGGCTCGCTCATCGTACACGGCCAGGCCCGTGCCCTCGCCCACGCCTGCGCCGGCGACCTGCTCCGCTGCCGAAACGAGGATTCCGATGAGGAGTTTACCGGCATCGTCCGCGAAGACGGCGTCGTGGTCATCGAATAGGGGGTTCGCGCGCCTGTCGCGCCCTCCCCGGAGGAACGGAACTGTGAGAACAGCATTGATCGCGGCCCTCTCGATTGGCCTCGCAGGCTTGGCTCAGGCCGACAGCCTTTTCTCGCCCGACGCCGAGACCCGCGGCAGCCTCGTGTCCAACCGCCACGTCGAGTTCCACGAAGGCGACATCATTACCGTTCTCGTTGCGGAGACCATCGACGCCAGCACCGAATCCAACACCAATACCAAGAAGAAATCCGAGATCGAGTCCGAGGCCCTCGCCGGGGCCAACACGTTCCTCACCAATCCCAAGCCGAATGGCCTCGGCCTCATCAAGGAGGAACTGCTTCCCAACTGGGCCATCGACATGGAGAACGAACACCGGACCACCGGCACCACCGACCGCTCCAATCGATTGACCACCACCGTGAGCTGCACGGTTACCCGTGTCCACGACAACGGAAACATCGAAATCGAGGGCCAGAAACGCGTGTCCGTCAACCGGGAAGACTCAACCGTCTACGTCAAAGGCACGGTACGCGGCCGCGACGTGTCCGCCGCCAACATGATCAGTTCAACCCAGATCGCCGACGCCGTCATCGAACTGCGTGGCCGCGGGCCCCTGTGGAACAACCAGCGGCGCGGCCTGATCACGAAGTTGCTCGACTGGTTCTCGCCCTTCTAGAGGAAGCCTATGGACGCCGTACGACATCGAACCATCCTGAGCCTGACGCTCTCCCTGCTGGCCGGCCTCGCCCTCGCGCAGCCGGCCCACGCACTCCGCATCAAAGACCTCTGCGAGGTCCAGGGGGCCCGCGGAAACACGTTGACGGGCATCGGGCTCGTGGTCGGCCTGGCCGGCACCGGCGACAAGACCAACGACTCGATTCGGCGCCAGGAACGCATGCTTGATCGGCTCGACATCGAGATCGAAGGCATCCGCGAACTTTCTTCCGCGAACGTCGCCGTCGTCGCCGTCACCGCAACCGTCCCCGCCTTCGCCAAGGAAGGCACCCGTATCGACGTGCACGTCAGCTCCATTTACGACTGTGAAAGCCTGGAGGGCGGCACCCTGATGGAAACCCTCCTCGCCGGCATCGACAAGCGCTTCTATGCCGTGGCCCAGGGCCCTGTATCCGTCGGCGGCTTCAACGCGGAAGGGGGCGGCGGCACCGGCGTCCGCAAGAACCACGTCACCGCCGGCGGCATCCCCATGGGCGCCTATATCGAGCGCGAGATCCCTTCCACCATCACAGACGGTGAACGCATCACCCTGCTCCTCAAACGCCCCGAGTTCATCCTCGCCGACCGGATCCGGCAGGCCGTCGACCTCCACTGCGGGACCGACGCGGCCACCGCCCTGGGCGCCGGCACCGTCAACATCCGCATCCCCCCCGAACGGCGCCACGATCTCGTCGCCTTCATCGCCGGCCTTCAGGAACTCGAGGTCGAAACCGACCAACCCAATGCCTGCGTCGTCGTGAACGAACGAACCGGCACCATCGTCGTCGGCGGCGATGTCATGATCAAGCCCTGCCAGGTGGCCCACGGCAACCTCACCATCCAGATCGCCACCACCCCCGTCGTGTCCCAGCCGTCCCCCTTTGGCCTCGGCGAAACCGTCCAGAGCGAAGTCGTCGATGTCGGCGTCACCGAAGAGGAAGCGTTCCTCATGCCCGTCCAGGGCACTTCCGCCGCCGACGTGGCCGCCACCCTCAACAAGCTCAAAGTCACCCCGCGCGACATGATCGCCATCTTCCAGGCCCTTCGCCGGGCCGGGGCGCTCGAGGCCGACCTGGATATCATGTGATGCTGTACGTCAACCCGATCGCCACGTCCTATGCCTCCCAGGCCGGGGCCGCCTCCGGCGACGCCGCCCGGGAACGCATGGCCGTGGAGGAACTCGAACACTTCTTCGTTTTCACGCTCCTCCAGGAGATGCGCAAGACCATCCCCGAAGACGGCCTGCTCGGCGGCGGGTTCGAGTCCGAGTTGTTCAACCAAATGCTCGACGACGCCCTCAGCGAGAAGATCGCCCAGAGCGGCCAACTGGGCATTGCGGACATGGTTCAGGAACAGCTTCACATCGCCGAAGTCCAACGCCAACTCGCAACCTCCCGCCTCGAACTGACTTCCAGCCCAACTTGAATCGAATTCACCGGCGGTTCGCCATCAAGAATCGGCCTCGATCTGCCGATAACATGAATGGCCCCTAGGAGATGGACCGTGTACGAAACCCTCGATACATTCTGCGCCGTTCTCGACGAGGAACTCGAACGCCAGGCGACTGTTCTCGCCGTGAGCAAGGCCCAGCGCGAAGCCATCACCGCCCGCGACTTCGAGTCCATCGAGGCCAGGACCATCGCGCTGGAAGCCTTGATCCGCGAGGCCGTTCAGTCCGAGGCGGAACGCCAATGCGTCCTCCGCAAGGTGGTCGAACACTTCGACCTCCCCGACGAGCGCCACACCATGTCTGATCTGATCGAGGTCGTCCCCGAGCCCTATCAATCCCGGTTGCGCGATCTCCAGTCCGAACTGCGGCGCGTGATGGCCGAGGCCCGGGAGGTGGTCCGCGCCAACCGGCGCATCCTCCAGCAATCGCTCCGGGTCGTGGAGCAGTGTGTCAAGGCGCTCCAGCAGTGCGACGAGTCCGTGGGCGCCCGTTACGATGCCACGGGCGGCGAACGGAGCCGCCGCTCTGCCGGGCCGGCCCTCATCGATCAGAAAGGATAGGAGCGACCGTGCGCGTCACCCAGCAAATCCTCGTCAATCGCGTCCTCAGCAACATCCGTAGCCAGCAGAACACCATTCTCGATCTTCAGACTCAGTTGGCCACCGGCCTGCGTGTCAACGCGCCCTCCGACGACCCCATCGACGCGCGCCGTGCCATCAACACGCGCACCACGATCGCCACCAACCAGCAGTACATCGACAATATCTCCAACACGAGTGCCTTCCTCGAAGAGGCCGCCACCTCGGTCCAGACCATCTCCGATCTGCTCATGCGCGTCCGCGAACTCACGATCCAAGGCGCGAACGGAACGAATGCGCAGGAACAGCTCGACAGCATCGCCGAGGAGGTCAACCAGCTCCTCGAAACCCTCCTCGTCACCGCAAACCACCAGACCGCCGGCCGCTACATCTTCGGCGGAACGCGCACCCTCGCCGAGCCCTTCGTGGCCACCCGCGACACCGACGGCAGCATCACGGCCGTCTCCTACGAGGGCAACAGCGAGCACATCCAAGTCGTCATCGGCGCCGGCGTCACCGTCGACACGAACGAACCCGGCGACGCCGTGTTCATGGACAACGTAGACTTGTTCCAGATGCTCATCGACATCCGCGACAACCTGCTCGCCGGCGACCAGACCAGCCTGCAGAACGATCGCCTCGAAGAGCTCGAAGACGCACGCCAGCAGATCGGCCAAGTCCAGGCCCGGGTCGGTGCCGTCCAGAACCGCGTCGAGCGCGTGTCCAGCGACCTCGAAGACTACAACCTCCAACTGGAGGAACTTCTCTCCGACAGCGTCGACGCCGACTTCGCCGACGTCATCATCGGCCTCAACGCCCAGAGCAACGCGTTCCAGGCCGCCCTCAGCGCCGCCAGCAGCGTCATCCAGCCCAGCCTGCTCGACTACATCGCGTAGGGGCACGCCGCCTGCCGACACGTTGCCCACAACGCCCTTGGCGAGGGGAATCGCACGTAATCCCGCGGCCCAGAGACGGCCCTAATGCGTTGGGGGCCAGCCTCGAACGCGAAAGCACACGGGGCAAGCCGGCCTCGGCTTTTTCGTCGTTCGGGCACAGTTCCAGCGTCTCCGGGAACGCACTCCGTAGCGGTGCTGTCTTCGCCATCGGTTGCCTGACCGCTTCCCTGTGTCAAGGCTTGAAGCGGTGGGCCCAGGATGGGAATGCCGCGCCACGGGCGCATCAAGTCCCTCTATAATATAGCGCCACGGCGTTTACCCCCCGGGGGGGATGATTGGGCGAGACTGCCCTCGAGGCCGCGCGTGCGCCCTTGGCATTGATTGTGCCGGGCCAGTCTTGTAGCATAGACGCCATCCGGCCCTCACCGGCTCGCCGTGGGCACGGACAATGGCCAGGGGGCCTACCTCGAACAAGGGAGATGCGACGTGAAGAAAGCGGTTCTCATCGGTTTGTGCGTCGGCCTGACGGCCTGCGGCGGCAACGTCGTCGAAACCGTCAAGTACGATTTCGGCATCGGCGAGAAACCCGAAGGCTACGAGGCCCCCAGCGAGAAAGTCATGGCCCAGCTCCATTCGGTGGCCAAGGCCGAAATGAAGCGCATGAACACCGAAGGCCGCCAAGGCGAAGTCAAATACCAGGAACTCGGCGAAGTCCAGGGCAAGTACTACAAAGAAAGCAAGATCTACGAGCAGTACCACCCCCTCGACGTGCAGCCCATCTCACGCGGCGCCCAAGGCGAACGCGGCTACGTCGGGTTCATCGCCTACACCTATCGCATCTACCAGAGCGAACGCCAGAGCAACCGCACCGAAGCGGCCGCCGCCTCCGCCACCATCTCCACCACCGTGACCGGCCGCGAAACCTATCGCTACAAGTTCAACTCGGCCGGCAAGTGGGATGGCGGAGAAGGCGAAGAGGTGCGCCGCTAGCGGCCCCCGCCTATCCGGTTCCCCGGGTCTCCTTCAGCACCGCCATCTTCGCGTCGATCAGTTGAGGATGGTTCAGGTTGAGCAACCGGGCCAGCTTGTGCACCAGGTAGTCCTCGTGCCCGTCCAGCGTTCCGTCCGCGAAGATCACCCGCCACACCTCTTCGATGATGCGGATCTTCTCCGCATTGGCGCACGATTGGTTGATCTGGTTCGTGAACTTCCACAAATCGAAGCTCTGGGCGCGCCGCTCCTGCGACACCCGGATCAGTTCCTCTGCCTCCTCCTGCGACAGGCCGAACCGCTCCCGCATGGCCCCCACGATCCGCTCGCACTCCTCCGGCGAGAACTCGTCATCCGCCCCCGCCACCTCCAGCAGGATCACGCATGTCGCCACCTGGAGCCGATCCTCGTCCGGCAGCTCTTCCTGCTTGGCCTTCGACCCCAGCAAATCGAACAAACGGCTCAGCATTACGTCCCTCCGTGGCCGCCGGGCCCTCCCGGGCAGCCTGTGGGCACCGAGTATACCATCCGCGCCCCCGGCTCGCCATCCGGCGTCCTCGAGCCGCGGTGTGGGCGCATCGCAATTTGCAATGTGCGACTTCCATGCCATTGCGTTATGCATACACCCCAAAGCCGGCATAAACCGAGACAAGATTCGCAACTTATTGCAAGACAGCATGTTATGGTTGCGCGGCCAATCCCCGTTCCTGTTGGCCCGCGTCTTGCTTTCTCCCCAAGCCATGCGAGTGGCTATCCCTGCGTTTTCAGGCAGAATCTCGCCGGTCTTCGACGCGGCCCGCCACCTGCTCCTCGTAGACATCGTCAACGACGAGCAAGCGGCCCACAGCGAGGTCGCACTCGAGGAGATGCTCCCCTACCGCCGGGCGAGCTTCGTGGCCGGCCTCGGCGTAGACGTGCTCATCTGCGGCGCGGTGTCATGGCCGCTCGCGGCCCTGCTCGAGTCGGCCGGGGTCCGGGTGATCGCCCACAAGTGCGGGGCTGTGGACGAGGTGTTGCGGGCCTTTCTGATGGGACGCCTCGACGAAGGCGCCTTCCCCATGCCGGGATGGCAGGGGGGGCATAGGCAACGTAGACGACGCGGCCGCGGCCGCGGTACTGGAAACAGGAGTCCGATGTGAAGACGTTTTTCGATTGCATCCCGTGTTTTGTCCGTCAGGCGTTGGATGCCGCGCGCCGCGCGACCGATGACGAAGCGATACACGAAGAGGTGCTCCGGGCCACCCTTCGGGCGTGCGCTGAGATGGACATGTGCACGTCCCCGCCTGCCATGGGCTACACGATCCACCGGTTCGTGCGCGATCGCGTAGGCGGCGGCGATCCTTACCGCGCCATGAAGGATGAGTCGAACCGCCTCGCCCTCGGACTCTATCCCGGCCTGAAGGCCCGGGTCGATGAGTCCCCTAATCCGCTCGAGACGGCCGTGCGGCTCGCCATCGCCGGGAACATCATCGACGTTGCCGTGAAAGCCGATGTCGCCGAGGTCAACGTCGACGAGGCCATCGACCACGCCCTATCCTGTCCCTTCGACGCCGACATCGGCGAATTCGCCGCCGCCGTATCCCAAGCCGGCAGCATCCTCTATCTGGCCGATAACGCGGGCGAGATCGTGTTCGATCGTTTGCTCATCGAGCGGCTACCCCTCGAACGCGTCACCCTCGGCGTCCGCGGGGCACCTGTCATCAACGACGCCACCCGTGCCGATGCCGAGGCCGCCGGCCTCACCGGCCTCGTCGACATCATCGACAGCGGCATCGACGTCCCCGGTACCGTTCTCGATCTCTGCAGCGACGCCTTCCGGCGCCGGTTCTACGACGCGGGCCTGATCATCGCCAAAGGACAAGGCAACTATGAAACCCTCAGCGAGGCGAACCAGGACATCTTCTTCGCGCTCAAGGCGAAGTGCCCCGTCATCGCCCGCGACATCGGCTGTGCCGTCGGCGATCTGGTTCTGCGCCGCTCGAACCACGTGGCCGCCGCGCGCGGGAAAGGGGGCCAAAGTGCCGGGGTTTGACGGAACCGGGCCGCTTGGCAAGGGCCCCTTCACAGGATACGGACGGGGGTTCTGCGTCATGAGACTCCCGGATGGAGCGGGGTTGGAAACCGAGGAGGAATCGGCGGAGTACCAACAGGATCGAGAGGAGGTGACGACCATGCCACGAGGAGATGGAACCGGCCCGATGGGAATGGGCCCGATGACAGGCCGTGCAGCAGGCTATTGCGCCGGCTTCGGCATGCCCGGATTCGCCAACCCGATCCCCGGCGGCGGATGGAACAGGGGGGCGCCCGGCTACGGCGTAGCCCCTTACCCGCAGACGTTCCCGCCGTATGCGTACGCCCAGGGCTACGCTGGCGCGTGGGGCCGCCCGTTCACCGGGTGGTTCGGGCGGGGATTCGGCCCGGGCTTCGGCCGAGGATTCGGCCGAGGGTTCGGGCGAGGGCGCGGCTGGGGCCGTGGCCGGGGCTGGATGGGCTGGTAACGGCCCGGGCAGGAATTGAAACGCGGCTTCATGTGCCGATGGCACAGAAAGGAAGAACATCATGCCAGGTGGAGATGGAACAGGCCCGGGTGGAATGGGCCCGATGACAGGACGTGCTGCAGGTTACTGTGCGGGATTCGGCATGCCTGGGTTCGCCAACCCGATGGCTGGCGGCGGGTATTGGGGCCGTGGCCGGGGTGGCGGCGGCTGGGGCGGCGGCGGCTGGGGCCGGCGCAACTGGTTTTACGCCACGGGCCTCACCGGCTGGCAGCGGGCGGCCATGGGCTGGCCCGGCTATGCAGGCGCAGCCCCCTATGCGGCGCCCTTCGCGCCGCCGGTGAGCGGAGAGCAGGAACTCGACATGCTCAAAGGGCAGGCCGAGTACTTCGAGGACGCACTTGACGGGCTCAAGAAGCGCATCGCCGAACTCGAAGCCAAGACCGCGGAGAAATAAACAACACGGCTGCATGTGCGGCGTCGGCGGCCGGGGCGGCAGGGGCTGATCCCTGCCTACCCGCGCCGCTGTGTCGCCCGGAACAGGAGCGATCATCATGAAAATCGCAGTCACCGCTACCGGTGCATCATTGGACGCGCAAGTCGACCCCCGATTCGGCCGCTGCCCGTTCTTTCTCATCGTCGACCCCGACACCATGGAAGTTGAAGCCGTCGAGAATCCGAACGTCGCGCTCGGCGGCGGCGCGGGTATCCAGTCCGGCCAGCTGATGGCCGAGAGAGGCGTCGAGTATGTTCTCACCGGCAACTGCGGCCCGAACGCCCACCAGGCCCTGTCCGCGGGCGGAATCCAGATCGTGATCGGATGCTCGGGCGTTGTCCGCGACGTCGTCGCCCAGTTCAAGGCCGGCACGTTCACCGCCGCGGGCGCGCCCAACGTGGCCAGCCACTTCGGCATGCCGGGCGCGGCCGCCGCACCTCCGGCCCAGCCGGGCGCCGGTATGGGCGCTGGCATGGGCGCTGGCATGGGCGCTGGCATGGGCGCTGGCATGGGCGGCGGCATGGGCGCTGGCATGGGCGGCGGCATGGGCGCTGGCATGGGCGGCGGCATGGG
>JAFGTL010000498.1 GCA_016934125.1 Candidatus Hydrogenedentota bacterium | reverse complement strand
TCATCGGCATCTGCAACGGATTCCAGGTGCTCGTCAAGGCGGGCATGTTGCCGGCTTTCGACGGCCGGTTTGAGCAGGAAGTCACCCTCACGTGGAACGATTCGGGCCGGTTCGAGAACCGCTGGGTGTCTTTGGCGGTCGCACGGAACACCCGGTGCGTGTGGCTCAAGGGCGTCGAGCGCCTCGAGTTGCCCATCCGCCACGGCGAAGGCAAATTCATCGCGCGCGATGAGGCCACCCTCGAACGGCTCCGCGCCGATGGCCAGGTGGCCCTTCGTTACGCCCGGCGCGATGGATCCCCCGCTCGCGGCGAGTTCCCCGCCAACCCGAACGGCGCCGTCGACGATATCGCCGGTATCTGCGATCCCACCGGACGCGTCTTCGGCCTCATGCCCCATCCCGAGGCCTTCGTCCACCCCACCAACCACCCCCGGTGGACGCGCGAGGAAACCGGCGAGGAGGGCGCCGGCCTCCGTGTGTTCCGCAACGCCGTCGAGTACGCCGCCGCAGAACTGGGGGCCTGACGCCGCGCCGGCGGCAGCTATTGGCCCAACGCCTCGGCAGCGCGGATCCGGCATTCATTGCCCGAGCAAAACCCGCTCTCGGCCCGCAGCCAAGCCCCGGCTTCACGGGTGTAGAACGCGTTGTACTCCCCGTAGGCGGGGGTCCCGTCCGGCCCGATATTCTTGACGAACACCGTCACTTTGCCGGTTACCGGGCCGAATATCACGTATTTCCGGGCGATCGTCACCGAGGCTTTGGCAGGCTGATCGGGCTGACGCCAGCCCACCTCCGCCATAAGCGTGGCCGCCTCGGCCGCCAACTCCTCGAGTTCCGCCCGCAGGGCCCTGTCCCGGACGTGGGTGAACGCCCAGGTGCCCGCTATGGCCACGAGGAGGGCGAGCAGAAGCCAGGTGCGCAGCGTGACGCGTCCGCGGCTCATGATAATCCCCTGGGTGCAGACGCCGGCATGAAGAGCCGTGTGCGCTTCGCCGCCTCCATCATTCGGCCAGCGGCCCGGGCTCGGGAGGCAGTTCGGGCGGTATATCGCCGGGCAAGTCCGGCATCTGGACGATCGCGTACTCCGGCCCGAGCGACTGGAGCATGAAGAGGGAAACGGAGCGATCGAACACGTAGTAGGGGGCAAACAGCGTGTGGTGGATAACGGGCAACCCGCCGATGCAACAGGTGATGCAGCCCGCGAGCGCGGCAACGATGCCGAATCCCATCGAGTACAGCAGCTTGAGCCCGAAGAACCCGAGGATGGGCAGCCAGTTCCCCCGCAGAATGTGCCCGAACGAGCCCCAGGTCTGCAGGCAGGGTTGGTTGAGGTGGAGCATGAGCGGGGCGACGAAGCTCCGCAGAAGCGCGGACACCACGCCAAAGCCGATTCCGATGGCGATGGCCACGAGCAGGTAGGGCAACAGGGCGAACACATACGGGGAGATCTCCCGTACATCGCCGAGCGCGATGACGCGCACCGAGAGGTAGGCGGCCGCCCCGAGCCCGGCCACCACGACCGTTCCCGCGAACGCCAAGCACACCCGGAACAGAAACAGCGACCACGCCGGCCCCCGCGTCTCCCGCCAGTTCACGCCCAGGGCCGCTTCATCGCGGGCCACGGCGCGTATGAACATCATCTGCCCGCGCGCGCCCAACCACTGCGACACGAGGATCAGCCCGGCCCAGAGCAATAGCACCGGGATAGCAATCGCGAGGATCACCCCGAGATGCGCCCCGATCCACCCTTCGAACTTCCCGATCATCTCGGCCGGATGGAAGGTTCCGCCTCCCCCCGGGCCCTGGCTGCCGAACCCACCGTAGGGGTTGTAGCTGAAGCCTCCCCCTTTTCCGCCGCCGCCCAGCACCACATCGAGGAACGCGATCAGCCCAAGGCACAGCCACTTGCTGAACGTGAACGGCTGGAACAACACACGCTTCGTGTGCTGAATGGCCCGCTCGATGCTCTCGATCACCTGCATCCGAGTTGGTTGCGGTTCGTGGACTATCGCCATGGATCCTCTCCCCCAGGTTCGGCCCCGATCGGCATCATACCGACAGCCTAGCGCAAACGGCCGGTTCGCGCAACCGGCGCCGCGTCCCGGACGCCCAGCCAAGCGCCCGTCCGGGGCGGCTTTAGTTTCGGCCCCGCTCTGCGGTACACTGGCTCCGGACATCACGGCCCGTTCAAGAGGGGACAGGTGTGGACACAGGGCCTTGGAGCGAGCGCGGGGGGTGCCTCCCGGCGCAGAGGAGCTTCTGATGCGCATGTACAGGACGTGCAGCTTGGTGCTTGTCGCCCTGGCGCTCGCTATGAGCGCCAACGCCGATCTCGGCATCTACCTCGGGCCGAAGGCCACGCAGTTGGAGCGATGCGCCGCCGCCGACCTCCAGCGCTACCTCTACGTGCTTCTTGACAAGACGGCGCGGATTCAGACCGTTGACGCGGTGCCGCGGGATGCCGAAGGCGTCGTGTTGGGCACGCCGGAAAGCCTGCCCGACGCCGGCGCGCCGTGGCCGTTCAACCTGGAGCCGCCGCGCCTGGACGGCTACATCCTGCACAGCGTGCGCGACGATAACCGGCTCGTGGTGGTGGCCGGCGCAGTGCCGAACGGCGTTCAGAACGGGGTGTACGGGCTGCTCGAGGCCCTCGGATTCGGTTTCTACCTCAGCCGGGACACGTATCCGGACGAGGAGGCGGAACTGCCCGCATTCCATGAGTCGACGTCGCCCGCCTTCGCGGTGCGGGGCACGCTCCCCTGGCACAACTTCCCCAACAGCCCGGCCACCTGGGAGTTCGCCGATTACAAGGCCCTCATCGATCAACTTGTCCGCATGCGGTGCAACTTTGTCGGGTTCTATGCCGGCGACGCCATGCCGTATGCTGCGTATGAGTGGGAAGGGGCTCTCGTCGGCGGCGGGCCCCTGCCCAACACCGCCCGGCCCGCGGCCGGGTTCCACCCGCTCGCCACCGATCGGTTCTTCGCCGGCACGGGCCGCTACTTTGCCGGGAGCGTTTTCGGCGCCGAGGCCTCCCTGATCGATGATCGCGCGGCCTCAATCGATGCCGCGAAAGGCGTGCTCCGGCACGCACTCGAGTATGCGAAGGCCCGCGGCCTGAAGACGTGCCTCGGCTTCGAAGTCGACGGCGACGCCCTGGATCCCGGCACCCAGGCCCGGTTCGAGGCCCGGCTCAAGAGCCTGCTGGCCGACTACCCCACCCTCGACTACGTCTCGTTGTGGGAAGGCGAGGGGCAGGCCCTGTGGCCCCACTACGAAGCCAAGCCGCGCACCCTGTGGGACAGCTACACCCAGCGCTGGCAGGACGCGTTTTCCGGCGTGCCTGACGCGCGCCGCTGCGCCGAGGCCGCCCGCCTCTCGCTGTTCGCCCTGCGCGCCCACTGCCTCATTCAGGCCGTCCGGCCCGATGTCGGCCTCGTCGTGAGCGGCTGGGGGGGCGACGCCTGGCTGCGCTGCACCGACTTCTTCCCCGGCATGGATCAGGTGCTGCCGGACGATGTGACGCTGTCGGCCCTGGACAACATGCCCGCTACCGCCACCGTGAGCGCTGCATACGGCGCGCTCTCGAGCCAGCGGCAGCGCTGGCCTGTCGTGTGGTTCGAATCCGACGCCGATCAGTGGATGCCTCAGTCCAACCTGTACGCCCTGGCTGGCGCTTGCCGCGATGCCCGCGCCAAGGGATGCCAGGGCTTCCTCGGCATCCACTGGCGTACGCGCGATGTGGACGCCCCCGCCACCTACTCGGCGCGATTCTCCTGGAACCCCGAACTCACGGTGGAGGAATTCTGCCTCCGCCGGGCGCGCGATCTCTTCGGCGCGGAACTCGGCGAGGCCATTGCGCCCGCCCTGCTGCGGTTGGAGCGGCTCGGCTACCGCTGGGCCTCGGAACAGACAGACGAACAGGCCCTCCCCTTCGGGCTGCGGCCCAGCAGCCAGGAACGGCGCGCCGAACTCGTTCGCCTCGCCTATGATCTCCGCGAAACCCTGCGCGGGCTCGGGCTGATCGGCAAGATCATGCCCACCTTGATGCCCGGCGTCGTGCCTGAACTCGTGCCCAACGTCGTGCCCGATCTCACCAGCGAACTCAAGGAAAAACTCCTGCCCGGGCGCATCCGCGCGGACAAGCGCGCCGCCCTCGAGAATCTCGTCCGCTACATCGATTACGTGCTCGCCCTCGATGAGGCGGCGGCCGCGTTGCGGCCCGATTCCGGCCTCGACGACCTCATCGCCGGGGGCCGCACCGAGCAGGTGCTCCGTCGGATCCGTGAATCGAGACTCGCCGACGCCATGCACAGCTACGCGCGCTACATGGGCACCAAGGGCGACCTCGGCGTGCTGGCCACGATGAACACGGAGATCTGGGGCGGCCTGCGCGAACGCACGGGGCTCGATGAGGAGGCCCTCGCGCCGTTGGAGTTGTTGCCCCGCGACTACGACGAGGAGCCGCAACTGCTCGTGCTCCCGGATCGGCTGATCGTGGTGGATCTGCCGCCTGCCCGGATCAAGGCCCGCGTGAAAGCCCGCCCCCTCGGTAAACGGCGCTTCGCGGATCAGCCCCTCGAGGCCGTAGGCGACACGACGTTCGCCCTCGACTTCCCAGAGGGCGTACGCGGCGTCGAGAACATCGAGTACGGCTTCGAGGTGCACGTGCCCGGCCGGAAGACGCTCGTGTGGCCGCCCGATTTCCCCGTCCGTACGGCCGTGGCCACCCGCCTCGCCCTCTCCGTGCCCGGCCCGGAGGCCCCGCCCGCGCCCAAGGCCATCGAGCCCGTCGAGGCATCCTGGCGCGTGCTTCCCGAGCGCTACAGCGTCGAGCTCACCTGGGAGGCCCGGCCCGGCGAAGTCTACACCGTCTCCCGCGATGACACCGTGCTGGGCGCGGTGACGGACGGCTGGTTCGAGGATCTCGCGCCCACCTCCGCGTCAACGATTCAGTATGCGATCACCGGGCGCAGCCTGATCACCGGCGACACGGCCACCCGCTTCGTGAAAGCCGCGGTGCCCGAACTGCCCCTCCCCGAGCCCCCCGAGACGGTTCGGGCCACCACGCGGGCGAACCGCGTCGTCCTCGGCTGGGACAGCGATTCCCTCCTCGCCGCGCAGTACTACATCGTCAAGCTCAATGAAGCGCGGGACGTCATCGAGGAAACCTACGTGGACGCCGACTACGGCCAGTACCTCCAGATATCCGATCAGGTGTCCGGCGGGCAGGTATATTCCTACACCATCGCCGGCGTGACGCCCGACGGCCGCACGGGGCCTGCCTCCCGCGAGGTGGGCGTGGTGTCCTCCACCGATCCCCTCGAACCGCTCGTGTTCCTCTCCTTCGAGGACGAGGCCTTCCTCGAGGGGCTGGCCCAACTCGCCGAGAACTCCCTCGCCCTCGGCGGCCAGGGATGGGCCGAACTGCCGCCCCAGCCCGAGTGGAATCCCGATCACGCCCTCACGCTCAATCTCTGGCTCAACCTGGACGATCTCGAGGGCATGCCCGTGCTCGTGTGCAAGGGCGCCTGGCTGCAATCCGGTTACTTCCTGCAGATCTACAACGGCCAGGTGCGGTTCTTCATGGCCGGGGTGGACACGCTCGATGCCGGCCGGCCCCAGCCCGGCTCGTGGCAGATGATCACGGCCACCTACGGCTTCGGCCAGATGCGCATCTATATCGACGGAGAACTCGTCGGCCGCAAGCGCGTCATAGGCCGGCCCACGCCCAGCGGCTACCCGCTCCTGTTCGGCCGCTACGTGCTGGCCGACGACGTCTACTTCGTCCGCGGGCTCATGGATGACGTGGCCGTGTACGACGTGCCGCTCACACCCGACGAGGTGAAGGAACTCTACGAAACGGGCAAGCGGCAGTAAGCGCGGCCGGTGTGAATCGATGCGGCTCGGCGTCAACACGCTGTTTCTGATTCCCGAAGAGGTGGGCGGCACCGAGATCTACGTGCGCAGTGTGCTGCCCGCCATGGGCCGGGCCGAGCCCGGCCTCGAAATCGTCGTGTTCACCAACCGCGAGAACCACGACTCGTTTGCCGGATTCGAGCGCGTGCCCCTCGACGTGCAGGCCCGTTCCCGCCCCCGCCGCATCGCCGCCGAGCAGATCCGCCTGCCCCGGGCGGCCCGGCGCGCCGGCGTCGACGTACTCTACTCCCCGGGATACACCGGGCCGCTCCGCGCGCCCTGCCCCCAAGTCGTCACCATCCACGATACCCAGTTCCTCGACTTCCCGGAGGATTTCCCCTGGTTCTCGCGCACCGTCCAGCGATTCCTCATCGGGGGCGTCGCCCGCCGGGCCGAGGCCATCACCACCGTGTCCGAGTTCTCCCGGGGCCGCATCGCGCACCATTTCCGCGTGCCCCCCGAACGCGTCATCGTCGCCCACTCGTCCCTGTCCGGCATCTTCACCACGCCGCAGCCCTGCACCATGCCCAAGCCGTTCCTCCTCTACGTGGCCAACACCTATCCCCACAAAAACGCCGCCCTGCTCGTCAACGCCTTCGCCCGTATCGCCGATTCGATCCCCCATACGCTCGTCATCGTCGGTCAGCCCCGGGCCGGCGAGCCGCCCGCCCATCCCCGCGTCAAGCGCATCCACTACATCCCCTACCTGGAACTCGTCGGCCTCTTCCAGCACTGCGATCTGCTCGTGTTCCCCTCCCTCTACGAGGGATTCGGCCGGCCCGTGGTCGAGGCGCAGGAGGCCGGCACGCGCGTCATCGCGGCGCAGGCGGGCGCCGTGCCCGAGATCGGCGGGGATGGCGCTAGCTACTTCGACGCCGCCCGCGAGGAATCCATCGCGGACGCGATCCTCGCCGCCCTCGATGAGCCGGCCGAGGTGCGCGCCCGCTACCTCCGCGCCGGCCGCGAGAACGCCAAGCGATTCACGTGGGATGAGTGCGCCCGCCAAACCCTCCGCGCCTGCCGGCTCGCGCTGGGCGCCTGATCCTTCTGCCTCCGAACATGATTTTCCGCGCCGATTCTGCTATACCCACGGGACGATTGGAGGAACGAGTCCATGAAATACGCCGGTTTCACCGCGATAGCAGGAGCATTGATGATGACGGGATTGACGAGCGGATGCGCCACCTGTGGCGATACCTGTGGCCCCCGCGGCGTGGACGTGATCGCCCACCGCGGCGCCAGCGCCTATGCGCCTGAAAACACCTTGGCCGCGTTTCAACTCGCCCATGAGATGGGCGCGGACTGGTTCGAACTGGACTGCACGCTCACCAAGGACGGCCAAGTGCTCGTGATCCACGACGATTCCGTCGAGCGCACCGCCGGGGTGAAGCGCCACGTCAGCGACATGACGCTCGCGGAACTGAAAGAGCTCGACGCGGGCTCCTGGAAGGATCCCAAGTATGCCGGCGAACGGCTGCCCACCCTCGCCGAGGCCCTCGATCTCGCCAAGGGCAAGAT
>JAFGTL010000497.1 GCA_016934125.1 Candidatus Hydrogenedentota bacterium | reverse complement strand
GCTCACGGCACGCCCTCCTTCTATTCGGGCTTGGGGTTATGGAACTCGGGCGGGAGCAGCCGCTCGAAGTCCGCCACCGGCCAGAACCGCAGCCGCTCCATGCCCTCGGGCACGGGCTGCCGGAAATGCACATAGGCCCGCACGGAGCCCTTCGTCGTATACGAAATCGGGCCGCCGTCGGGGTGGTCGCCCGCGCCATACTGCGGGCCCCCGGCCCCGAAGATCTTGTATCCGGCCAGGATGCAGTCCTCGAGATCGACGTGCAGCAGGCTGCCTTTGAGCGTGTGGTAGATGACGCCCGTCGACGGTTGGCCGTGGGGTTGCGAGAAGTTCAGCGAGAACAGCCGGCACCCTTTGAAATGGACGCGCGTGTAGCCGTCGAAGCCGGGGTTGCCCACCTGAAGCGCGTTGTCGGGGCCCACCAGCGTGCAGTTCTCGATGACGACGTCCGGATAATCGTTCGGCTGGGGATTCTCCGCGCGGATGTAGACGCCCGCCGCGTCCCCCCACCAGTCCATGCACATGAAGAAACTGTCGCGGAGCACCACCGGCTCGTCCTTCCGGCCGACAAAGGCGCCCACACAGATCCCGCTGAACCGCCCGATGCACACGCAGTGCTCGGTGACGGTGGTGAATTCCGCGCCCTTCTCGATGGAGAGATCCCAGCCCGAGCCCTCGGCGCCGGTTGTGTACAGGTTCTTGAAGATCCACCGATCCCACAGAATGCACGAGTGGGAGGGCGAGCAGCGCGTCGTCCCCCACCAGTCGATGCTCTTGAGCCCCCATTCCTCCTTCGGATCGCCCTCATCGAGCAACACCCAGCCCGGATTCCCTTCATTGCTGTTCGACGCCGTCCGCACAATGACCTCCGGAGCGCCCGAGTCGATAACCACCCAGCCCGTCGCGCCCGAGCCGAGGCTGCCGTCGAAGTCGCCGATCAACGTGTTGTACGCCCCGGGCGCGCCCGGGAATGCCGGATCGAGGTTGGCCTCGGCATACGTGTCGGGACGCACCGCCACGCGGTGGCCGCCTTTGTCATCCGGCACGGCCGACAAGGCCGCTTGAATGGTGTGGAACGCCTTGGCCCACGACGAACCATCCGTGTTATCCCCCAGTTTCGAGACGTAGAGCGTCATTCCCTTGCTCCTCGCATCGGTTCCGCTATCTGCTTTCGCCATCCATTGGCCGATCCCTTCGAGCTGCGGCAGGAACGCCTCCGGCAGATCGCCCTCGGCCGTCAGCCCGACGTTCAGGAGCCAGTTGCCCCCGCGCCGCGCCACGTCCTGGTAGATGGCGATCAGTTCTTCGGCCGGTTTCAAGGCGGTGTCGTCTTCGCGATACACCCACTCGTTGCCAATCGTCATGCACGCTTCCCAGGGGCGCGTGCGGGCCCGCTCGAACGCCGCCGGCTCCCCGATCTCGTCCATCTGCTCGCGGGTGTAGAAGTCGCACAGCGGCGTCGTGCCCCGTTCCCCGAGGCCGAGGCGATCGTTCACGACGGCGTTCGGCTGGAGTTCGCGGATCAGGGCCACCAACTCCTCCGAGCGCCAGGCCTCGAGCGGATGATCCCACTCGCCGTCGAACCAGATCCCGTCAATGGGGCCGTAATTCGTGCACAGTTCCCGCACCTGCCCGTGCATATAGTCCACGTACGCGGGCAGATCGTCGTGGTATGCCGGGTGGTGCCAGTCGAGCATCGAGTAATACAGGATCGCCTTCAGGCCCACCGCCCGCGCCCCCTCGATCACCTCGCGCACCAGATCCCGCCCCGCGCCATGATCGACACAGTCGTAGTCCGTCAACGCGCTGTCGAACAGGCAGAACCCGTCGTGGTTCTTCGTCGTGAAGACGATGTACGCCGCCCCCGCATCCTTCAGGACGCGCAGCCATCGCTTCGGTTCGAACTGCGTCGGGCGGAATCGATCCGCGAACACTTCATAGCCGGGCACGGCGTGGTTGAGCCGCCGCATCTCGACATTGCACGCGTAGGGATCGAGCCCCTCGTGGGACGGCAAGGAGAACAACGAGTAGTGGATGATGAAGCCGAACCCGGCCTCCCGGAACCAGCCTTGGCGAGCCGCCGCGAGATCGCCGCCCTCCGCACCCACTGTCATGCCTGCAACCACCAACGCACAGCCCGCCGAAACCGTAAGCATGGGCCTATCCCCCGTTCGCCTGTCGCGTTCGCGTCCATCCCGACTCGCCGGGCGGATCCAGCCCGGCAACCCGGCGGGATCCTAGCCGACGCCCGCAGGGGAAGCAAATACACATCGCCGGCTGGGCGGACGAGGCCACCGGCCCGGCCCGCCCGGCCCCAAGACAGGCCGCGCCGAGTGGCGTTGATTTCTTGCAGTGGCGCTGCATAATATCCGCGGTGCCACTGCACAATATCCGCAATGTGGGTTATGCGGCGCATCGGCGTCCGGAAGGCCTGCGGAGAGCCCGCATCGAGCATGAGTGAACTGAGCGCGATCGATGGGATCGTATGCCTCGCCTACCTCGGCGTCGTGGTCGGCCTGGCCTTGGGCAGCATGCGCGGCCAGCGCGACAACGAAGACTACTTCGTGGGCGGGCGCCGCATGAACTGGCTCGCCGTAGGCGTGTCGCTGTTCGCCACGAGTTTCAGTTCGCTGTCCTTTCTCGGCCTGCCCCAGCGCGGCGCGTATCAGGACTTCAGCTTCTACCTCGTCATCCTGGGCATTCCGCTCGTGATCACGCCGATCCTGTGGTTCTTCTTCGTGCCGCTGTACACCCGGCTGCGCGTATCGAGCGGCTATCAGTACCTCCGGCTCCGATTCGGCCGCGCCGTGCAACGGGCCGGCTCGATCCTGTACTGCGGCTACGCCCTCGGCTGGATGGGCGCCATGCTCTACGCCATCGCCCTGACGCTCCAGGGCGTGATGAACCTCACCCCGGCCCAGTACGTCTGCACGCTCATCGGCCTCGGGGCCTTTGCTACGGCCTACACGGCCGTCGGCGGCCTTCGGGCCGTCGTGTGGACAGACGTGCTCCAGGCCGCCACGCTCGGCGGCGCCGTGCTCGTGGTGCTCCTCCTCGCCGTGGGCCGCATCGACGGCGGCTGGAGCGGGCTCTGGCAGATCGGCCGCGAACACGGCCGGTTCTCGATGTTCCACCTCGACGCGAACCCGCTCGCCTCCAGGAACTTCACGGAGGCCAACTCGCTGTACGCGGCCGGGGCCTTCGTGTTTTTCATGTATCTGCCCGGCTACGCCGTGGCCCAGAACATGATCCAGCGCTATGTGTGCACCGGCGGCGTGAGCCGGGCGCGCGGCGTCGTCCTCCTCAGCGCCGGCGTCAACGCGCTCCTGGGCTTCGTCTTCATGCTCGTCGGCGTGGCCCTGTTCGCCTTCTACTCGCAGCCCGGCGGCCCGGGCATGCCCGCCGTAGCCAGCCAGGATCAGATCCTCCCCCACTTCGTCTCGACACAGGCCCCCGGCGTCGGCCTCGTCGGCATCATGCTCGCCGGCATGTTCGCCGCCGCCATGAGCACCATCGACAGCGGCATCAACGGCGTCGCATCCGTCATCGTCTACGACTGGCTCGAAGGCCGCCAACTCCCCCTGCGCGCCAGCCGCGTGTTGACCGCCGTGCTCGGCGCCCTCGTCATTGCCGCCGCGCTCATCGCCCCCCTCCTCGGCGACAACGTCATCGAGATCATCAACACCATCGCCGGCACCCTGCTCGGCGGGCTCATGGCCGTGTTCCTCCTCGGCATGTTCGTGCCCCGCGCCAACACCCCCGGCGTCCTCATCGGCCTCGCCTTCGGCGCCGCCTGCCTTCTCGCCGTCATCGCCCTCACCGGCATCCCCAAATGGTGGTATGGCGCCTTCACCGTGTTCCCCACGCTGCTCGTCGGCGCCGCCGCCAGCTACCTCTTCCCCCCGCCCGCCCCCGAGGCCATCGAGTCCACCCTCTGGGCCCGGCCGCACAGGCGGCGGGAGCCGGACTGACGCCGGAGAACACGGCCCCGCGGCCCGTTTGCGCGCGGGGCGATGCGCGTCTATGATGGCGGCTGCTCAGGTGGCGAAGGGCCCGGGCGGCGCGGTTCAAACCTGAAGGAGAGGCCCATGCGTGTGTTGGCAATCGTGGCAATGGGTGCGGTGCTCTGGCGTGGCACGGCTGGGGCGGCGGATATCCGCGGTGCGTGGTTCCCGAAGGCGAAATACGGCGTGTTCGTCCATTTCCTGGGCGGCGGGGACGGCTGGAACGAGCAGGTGGAGCGGTTCGACGCGGACGCTTTCGCCCAGCAGATGAAGGAGGCCGGCGCGGCCTACGTGATCTTCACCCTCGGGCAGAACAGCGGCTACTACTGTTCGCCGAACGCCACCTACAGCAATTACTGCGGCTATGAGCCCGGCGATCGCTGCTCGAATCGCGATCTCCCGAAGGATCTCATTGAAGCCCTGGGCAAGCACGGCATTCGCCTCATGCTCTACCTGCCGTCCCGGGCGCCGCAGGCCGACAAGAACGCCATGGAGCGGCTCAACGACGTGCACGAGCGGCAGCCCGCCCCGCAGGAGTTCACGAAGCGGTGGTCGGAGGTGATCTGCGAATGGGCGCTGCGCTACGGCAAGAACGTGCACGGGTGGTGGTTCGACGGCTCGTACAACACGGCCGGTTGGGATGATCTCGATGAGCCGTACAACTGGGCGACGTGGGCGGCCGCGTGCCGTGCCGGCAACCCCGACTCGATCCTCGCGTTCAACCCCGGCACCAACCTCGAAAAGGCCTTCTCGCGCCTTACTGGGGAACAGGACTACACCGCCGGCGAGCAGAATTCGTTCACCGTGTTGCCCGAACAGTATCCCGCGCCGGAAGGCATGACGTGGCACATCCTCGCCCATCTCGGCACCTCGTGGGCGCGGAGCGACGGCCCCCAGCATTCCGATCAGGCCATGATCGACTACATCCGCACGGTGAACGCCCAGGGCGGCGTCGTGAGCATCGACGTCCACGTCGAAGACGGCCGGCTGTATGCCCCGCACCTCGCCCAGCTCAAGGCCATTGCCGGCGCGATCCGCTAGGCCGGACGCCGGATTCCATCGCTCCCCCCACCTCCTGTGGCGCCGCGTGCGCCGCTACGCCCCCGTATGCGCGCCCGGGTGCTCCATGGGCCCGCCCCCGGGGGCCGGAAGAAAACCTGCACAGAAAATGAACCTCCCTCGGCCGCCCGCGTAATGGGGATCGGAACGCGGCCGGTGGGGACGTGCCCCGCCGGCCGGCGACGCCGGCACGAGAGGAGGACGCGGCATGCAACACTGGCATAGATGCGCAGTCACGGCAATCGTAGCGATTGCCCTCGGAATAGGCAGCGCCATGGCGCAGGGAGCGGCGCAGGGAGCGGCGCAGGATCCACCTCAGCGCGAGGCCCAAGGCGCCGTACAGGCCGCGGCGCCGGCCCAGGCGCCGGCCCAGGCACCGCCCCAGGCGCGCCCGCAGGCGCCACCCCAGGCCCCGGCGCGCCCCCAGCGGCCCGCCATGGAGTTGCCGCAGCTGGATCAGTCGCGGATGACGATTCCCTGGAGCGAATTCAAGGGCCTGCTCGAGAAGCTCCAGGCGGCCATCGAGGCCGAAGAGCCCGGGCCGCCGCCTCCGCCCTTCGAATGGACGGTGTCCGGGGCGCAGTACGAGGCCGAGGCCGTCGAAGACAGCAGCGTGCACGTCGTGGGCACGCTGGACATCACCGTACTCAAGCCCGAAGGGTGGGTTGCGGTGCCGGTGGTCGGGGAGACCGTTGCGCCGGCGTCGGCCCGGCTGGACGGCCGGGAAACCCCGTTGACGATTGGCGACAAGGGGCGGCTCGAGGTAGCCATCGACACGCCGGGCACGCACACGTTCCAGGTGGAATGCTACGTGCCCTGCGTGTCGGAGGACGGCGTCGTCCGGTTCGAGTTCCCGTGCCCGCGGACGCCCTTGACGCGCATGCGCCTGTCCATTCCGACGGCCGACGCCACCGTGCGATCGCCCGAGGCGGCCCATGTCGCCGTGACGCGGCGCGATACGGGCGTGACGGCCGATCTTGTGTTCAAGAGCACGGATCGCCTGGCGGTGAGTTGGACGCTGCCCGCGCTGCTCCGCAAGCGGGAGGCGGCCAAGCCCGCCGAGCCGCCACGGGTGACGAGCCTGACGTCGACGCTGGCGAGCATCACGGATCGCTACCTCGTGTGCGAATCGCGCCTCCATTACGACGTGCTGCGGGGCGGCGTCGACACGTTCCGGCTCCGGTTTCCGGCGACGGTGAACGTGTTGGCCGTCACGGGCCAGGGCGCCGGGTGGACGCGCACCGAGGAAGACGGCGCGCAGGTGATCGAGGTGAAGGTGAACCACCGCATCGAGGACGCCTACGAACTCGCCGTGCGATACGAGGAGCCCTTTGACGAAGAGATGGCCACGCTCCGCGTGCCGGACATGGCGTTGCTCGATGTGGCCCGCGAGACGGGCTTCATCGGCGTGGCCGCGCAGAGCAACGTCGAGGTGTCGGCGAGCGCGGAGGTTGAAGCGCTCACCCGCGTCGACATCTCGGAGCTCCCCGTCGCGGTGCGATCGATGTCGGCCAATCCGCTGCTCCTCGGCTACAAATACACCGAGCACCCCTTCCTGCTGGCCGTGGACGTGCGGAAACTCGAAGACGTGCCCGTCCGCGTCGCCGCCATCGATCGCGCCGCGTTGACAACGACGATCACCGAGGAAGGCATGGCGCTCACCCGGGCCGTCTACCTCGTACGCAACAACGTCAAGCAGTTCCTCCGCATCGATCTCGGCAAGGGCGCCCAGGTATGGGGGGCTGAGGTGGGCGATCGCGTCGTCAAGCCCGCGCAGGATGGCGAGAACGGCGCCGTGCTCATTCCGCTGTTCAAATCCGTCGAAACCAACCGGCAGCTCGGCGCGTTCCCGGTGGCCATCACCTACATGCAGCCCATCGACTCGCCGGCCGGCGCGCTGGATCGCCTCGATCTCGTCGCGCCCGCCACGGATATCCTGGCCAATGAACTCAGTTGGGATGTGCTCCTCCCCGAGTCGCAGCGCGTGTATCGCAGCAAAGGCGATCTCAAGCCGCTCCGCGCG
>JAFGTL010000496.1 GCA_016934125.1 Candidatus Hydrogenedentota bacterium | reverse complement strand
GGATGCGCTCGAAGGTGGCGATGTCGTGAGGCGCGGCCGTGCGGAAGTAGACGAGGGGCGCGACGTGCATGTTGCCCGCCAGGTGCAGGAGGCCCGCGTCGTCCATCGTCATGACGATGAAGTTGTGGCTGTCCCAGACGAGATCCGACGGGAGCCGCTTGAACGTCCATTCCGACGAGTCGAGCGCGCGCGCCGCCACCGTCATGTGCCGTTCGGCGTCGTAAAAGGCCACGTACTGCCGGCCGCCGCTCGTCAACAGGCAGAACCCTACGGGGTGGCCGGCCCATACGGGCGCGATATCCAGCACCTGGGCGGTGCGCACGCCGCCCGCCTCCGCGGCAACCGCGGCCTGGCCCAGCATCAGCCCCGTACACGCCATGCCCATCAATGCAACCCGCACGTCGTTCTCCTCGCTCGTTGCCCTTCGCCTCGAAGCACCGAGTCTATCACGGACACGCGGCCGCGCGGCAACTCGCGCGGGGGGGAGCGCTTGACGGCCGTTCGGGCAGGGTGTAGGATGAGGCGTGGCTGTCACTTACGACGCCGTCGATGGGCGGTGCGGACGACGCGCGGGGACATTCCAGGGAGTAGGGCGGGGCCACCCGAGCCGAGAACCGTTTCGAGGGAGATACGCAGGCATGAGAGAGATAAGTCGTGTAGCCGTGCTGGGTTCGGGCGTGATGGGAAGCGCGATCGCGGCGCATCTGGCCAACTGCGGCATCCCGAGCCTCATGCTCGATATCGTGCCGCCGGGCCTGTCGGGCGCCGACAAGTCGGACAAGGCGAAGCGGAACTACCTCGCCCAGGCCAGCAAGGACGCGCTGCTCAAGGCGAAACCGTCGCCCGTCTATCGCAAATCCTATCTCGATCTCATTGAAGTGGGGAATTTCGAGGACGATCTGCCGCGGATCGCGGACTGTGACTGGATCGTCGAGGTGGTGAAGGAAGATCTCGATATCAAGAAGAAGGTGTTCGCGGCCGTCGCGAAACACCGATCGCCCGGCTCGGTGGTCACGTCCAACACGAGCGGAATCCTGTTGCGTTCCATGGTCGAACCCATGGACGACGACATGCGGGCCCATTTCTTCGGGACGCATTTCTTCAATCCGCCCCGCTACCTCAAGCTGCTCGAATTCATCCCGGGGCCGGACACGTTGCCGGAGGTGGTGGACGGGATGGGGGCGTTTGCGGAGAATGTGCTCGGGAAGGGCGTCGTGCGGGCGAAGGACACGCCCGATTTCATCGCGAACCGGATTCTGACCTTTGCGTGCCAGTACATCCTGAAGGTGTTCCGCGATTATGCCCTCACCATCGAGGACGTGGACGCGCTCACCGGCCCGAACATCGGCCATGCCCGCTCGGCCACGTTCCGCACGCTCGACTTGGTGGGCGTCGACACGTACCTCCACGTGATCGGCAACGTGTACAACGGCTGCCCGAACGACGAGCAGCGCGATCTGTTCGCGCCGCCCGATTGCCTTGTGAGAATGGTGGATCAGGGCCTGCTGGGGGAGAAATCGGGCTCGGGGTTCTTCCAGAAAACCGAGGCGCGCGACGAGAAGGGCAAGCGCGTCATTCTGTCGCTCGATCTCGATACGATGGAGTACACGCCGCAGGAGAAGAAGCGGTTCGACTGCATCGGCGCGGCGCGCGGCGCGGACTCGCTCGAAGCCAAGGTGCGCGCCATGCACACGGGCGAGGACGAGGGCTCGAAGTTCGTGTGGGCCCATTTCGCAAACATGGCCGTGTACGCGGCGAACCGGATCCCCGAGATCGCCGACGACATCGTGAGCATCGACCACGCCGTCAAGTGGGGGTTCGCGTGGGAGATCGGCATTTTCGAGACGTGGGACGCCCTCGGCGTCGAGTACGTGTGCGATCGGATGAAGGCGGACGGGCTCGAGGCGCCGCCCATCGCACAGGCCTTGCTCGATGCGGGCTACGACTCGTTCTACCGCACCGAGGCCGGCCGGCGCCAGTACTTCGACCTGGCCTCGAAGGGCTACCTCGACGTGCCGCAGAATCCCCGGGCATTCGCGCTGGCCCGCGTGAAGCAGGCGGGGGGCGTCGTCGAGGAAAACGAGGGCGCGAGCCTGGTGGACTTGGGCGACGGGATCGTGTGCGTCGAGTTCCACACGAAGATGAACGCGATCGACGCGGACTTGCTGGCGATGATGCAGGCGGGCGTGAACCTGGTGAACGAAGGCCGGTTCGCGGGCATGGTGGTGGCCAACCAGGGCGATCACTTCTCGGCGGGCGCCAACCTGTTCCTCATTCTCGGCGAGATCATGCAGGAGAACTGGGCCGGCGTCGAGCAGGCCGCCCAGGTGTTCCAGCAGGTGAACATGGCCATGCGGTTCTGCAAGGGGCCGGTGGTGGCCGCGCCCCATCACTACACCTTCGGCGGTGGGATCGAGTTGACGCAACACGCGGCGCGCGTCGTGGTGGCCGGGGAGACCTACGGCGGGCTCGTCGAGGCGGGCGTGGGCGTGATCCCGGCGGGCGGCGGCAGCAAGGAGATGCTGCGGCGGGCCCTGGCCTACGTGCCCGATAACGTGCCCGAGGGCGATCCCTTTCCGTACGTGCGCCGGGCGTTCGAGACGATCGGCATGGCCAAGGTGAGCACGAGCGGCGCCGAACTCATCGAGCTCGGCTACCTGAGCGACAACGACGTGGTGTGCGTGAACTTCGACCACCAGATCAGCCGCGCCAAGGCGGTGTGCCTCGGGCTGATCCAGGCGGGCTACGAGCCGCCGCGGCCGGCCCGGCTCGTGGCGCTCGGCGAACCGGCCCGGGCGGCCTTCCGATCGGGCGTGTATCAGATGCAGCGCGGGGGGTACGCCTCGGAGCACGATGCGCTGATCGCCGAACACATTGCGCGGGTGCTGACGGGCGGCGATCGCATGCCGGGCACGGCCATGAGCGAACAGGACGTGCTCGATCTCGAGCGCGAGGCCTTCTGCAGCCTGTGCGGCACCGAGAAGACGCAGGCCCGTATCCAACACATGCTGGCCGAGGGCAAGCCGCTCCGGAACTGAGAACCGCGACGCGAAACCGGGAGAAGCAACGATGCAGGATGTTTACGTAGTATCGGCCGCGCGGACGGCGGTGGGCAAGGCCAACCGGGGAACGCTGGCCCGGTTCCGGCCCGACGAGATGGCCGCGGCGGTGATCCGGGCCGCCGTCGAGCGCGCCGGCATCGGCGGGGATCGCGTGCAGGACGTCGTGCTCGGCTGCGCATTCCCGGAGTCCGCGCAAGGCATGAACGTGGCCCGCGTGGCCGTGGCACGGGCCGGCCTGCCCGATGCCGTGCCCGCCATGACGATCAACCGGTTCTGCTCGTCGGGCCTCGAAGCGATCCACATCGCCGCGGGCAAAATCCGATCCGGCTCCTACGACGTGGCCCTGGCCGGCGGCGTCGAGTCGATGAGCCTGATCCCGATGGGGGGATTCAAGATCTCGCCGAACCCCTATCTGACGGAGACGCGGCCCGAGGTGTACACGGGCATGGGCGTGTGCGGCGATAACGTGGCGCGGACGTTCAACATCACCCGCGAAGAGGCCGACGAATGGGCCCTGCGCAGTCACGCGAAGGCCGTCGCGGCCATCGATGCGGGCAAGTTCAAAGAGGAGATCGTGCCGCTCGAAGTGCCTACGGCCGACGGCGGCACGGTGACGTTCGACACGGATGAAGGGCCGCGGCGGGATACCTCGCCCGAGGCGCTGGCCAAGCTTCGCCCGGCCTTTGCGGCTTCACCCAAGATCGGGATCTGCACGGCGGGCAATTCGAGCCAGACGAGCGACGGCGCCGCGGCGGTGTGCCTCATGAGCGAGGCCGCGGTGAAGGAGACGGGCGCGACGCCCCTGGCGAAGCTGGGCGGCTATGCCGCGGCGGCCGGTTCGCCGGACTTGCTCGGCCCGGCCCAACTCGAAGCGGTGCCCAAGGCGTGCGCCCTGTCGGGCATCGCCCTCGACGAGGTGGACGTCATCGAGCACAACGAGGCCTTCGCATCGCAGTGCCTGTACGTGATCCGCGAGATGCCCTTCGACACCGAGAAAGTCAACGTGAACGGCGGCGCCATCGCCCTGGGCCATCCCCTGGGTTGCACCGGCGCCAAGCTGACGGTCCAGATTATCCATGAACTGCGCCGGCGCGGCGCCAAATACGGCCTGGTGACGATGTGCATCGGCGGCGGTATGGGCGCCGCGGGCGTGTTCGAACTGTGCGAGTAGGAGACACCGGGATACCTCATGTCGTTTGAAGAATTCGATCTTGACCCGCGTTGCTTGCGCGTGTTGCACACGCAACGTATCGAGACGCCGACCCCAGTCCAGGAGCAGGTGATCCCCGTCGCCTTGAGCGGCCGCGACCTTGTCGCCGTCGCCCAGACGGGCACGGGCAAAACGCTGGCGTTTGGGCTGCCCTGCCTCACCCGGCTGGCGGCCGGCCCGCTCACGCGGAACATGATGCTCGTCCTCGAGCCGACGCGCGAACTGGCCCTCCAGGTGCAGTCAGTCCTGGCCGACTTGGGCAAGGCGCTGGGGATCCGGAGCGTGTGCCTGTACGGCGGGGTTGGACTGGGCCCGCAAGCCACCGCCCTCGACAAGGGCTGTCCGGTGATCGTCGCGACGCCCGGCCGGCTGCTCGACCACATGGGGCGCGGCAATGTCCGCTTCAACGATCTGACGACGCTCGTGTTCGACGAGGCGGATCGAATGCTCGATATGGGTTTCCTGCCCGATATCCAGCGGATCCTGCGGAAGCTGCCCGCCAACCGCCAGACGATCATGTGCTCG
>JAFGTL010000495.1 GCA_016934125.1 Candidatus Hydrogenedentota bacterium | reverse complement strand
TGTGGGGTACGAGCGTGAGGCCGTCGGCCCGGTAGAGATACTCGAACAGGCCCCGCACCATGGCCGCGGGCGGCCCCAGCGAGTCGTAGCACAGGTTGATGGGCTGCTTGGGCTGATAGACTTGGCTGCCGAACTCGACGAGAGGATTGTCCATCCGGAAGGCCCGGGCGAAACCCAGCATGTGTTCCATCGAGCGGCGCGCGTCGTCGTATGCGCCCAACCGGAAGTAGGCCAGCACCATCCGTGCCTCGCAGGTTGACCAATGCCCCCCGTTTACCCAGGTGCCGTGCTTCCACAGCCACGAGGTGCCCGGATCGTACATGTCGTCGAGGCCCGGCTCGTTCGCAATGATGACGTCGTGCCGCCGGAGCCCGGGAATCGACGCGATCGTGTCGTAGATGCGGTGCGCCTGGGCGTCGTCGACCACGCCGAACGCGATGGCGTCGTGGTTGGGTGAGGCCTCGAAGTAGCCGTGCTTCTCCGCGCCGTACACGCCGTGCCGCGTCCCGTCCGGATCGAGTGACTTGATGAAGTAGCCCTCGTCCGTCGTCACCCGCGGCAACCCTTGGCGCGCCCGATCGCGCCGCTCCGCATACACGGCGGCCCTGTCCGCGCGGCCGGCCAGCTTCTCCACCTCGATCAGCCGATCGAGCGCCGCGATGTACGTAATTGACAGGCCGGCCAGGTATGCCTTGTCATAGGTGCCGTCGGCGCGCCTCCACCCGGCGTAGCTCGGGGCGAGCAGGTTGCCTGCCGCCCCTGCCAGGAATAGATCCGTCTCGGGATCGCGGCGGCTCTCGATGAACTCCGCGCACCGTTCGAGTCTCGGAAGGTATCGGGCGATGGCCCCGGAGTCGCGGCCGATGAGGAGCAGTTCCGCTTGCATGAGCAGGCCGGCGGCGGTGAATTCCATGCCCCAGTCGTGAATGTCGATGCGCCCGTCTCCCTGCTTGTACACAATCCAGCCTGGCGACGCGGCGTCGCACAAGGCCCCGTCCGGCGCCACCCAGTCGTGGGCCCCGGCCCGCTTCCCGTCGCCCATCTGATCGAACCAGAGGTCTTGAGAATTCTGCAGGAACGTGACGAACGGTTCCGTGTAGAACGGGAGCGCGCAGTACGTCGGGCCGTAGCTGTTCTGAATCCACCAGGCATCCCAGGTAGGCCCTTCCACGAGCCCGTTCCACGCCGGTGTGTAGAGCATGGAGACATTCTGAAACTCCGGATCGGGAGTGAACATCCGCCGCGCGATATCCAGGAGCTTCAGGTAGTTGACATCGCCCTCGCCGCGGAAGAACCGGCCGTCAAACCGTTCTGCGGCGGCCTGCCTGGCCGTCACCCCTCCAATCAACATCGGGAGAACCAGGCACAATCCGAGAAGAGAAACGCGCATGGGAACGACCTCCTCTGGCATACAGGGCCGGATCGCGGAGTCTACACGGACACCGGGGCGATCCTACAGGGAACTGCGCACGAAAGCCAGAGGCCGGTTGCTACGGCGGGCTCCAACACGATACCATTCCTGTTGCCAATGCGCTGAGGCCCCCGACGGGGCGAGGAACGGATAAGGAGCCGTCATGGCGAAGGTATTGATGGTTGCAGCGGGCGGTGCCGCAGGCGCCGTGCTGCGGTATGCGATAGCCGGCTGGACGCAGCGGCTCGCCAGCGGATCGTTTCCCGTCGGAACGCTGGCAGTCAATGTGGTGGGCTGCTTCCTGATCGGGTTCCTGGGCGTCGCCTTCTCCCGCTACATCCTGATTCGCGAGGAGTATCGCCTCGCCCTCACGATCGGCCTGCTCGGCGCCTTCACGACGTTCTCGACCTACGGCTGGGAGACCTTCTCCCTTATGAATGACGGCCAGAAATGGCAGGCCGCACTGAACCTGCTCGCCAGCAACGCCTTCGGGCTGGCCGGCGTCTGGCTCGGATTCCGGCTTGCGGAGCGGTGGTACGGAGCATAAGCCCATGAAGATCCCCAAAGACGGCTATCTGCTGCGCGTGTTCCTCGGTGAAGGCGACAAGTGGCACGGCAAGCCCCTCTACGAGGCCCTCTTCATGAAGGCGCGTGAACTCCACCTTGCCGGGGCCACCGTGCTCCGCGGACCCATGGGGTTCGGGGCCAAAAGCCATCTGCATACGGCCAAGTTGCTCCGCATCTCCGAAGATCTGCCCATCATCATCGAAATCGTCGACAGCAAAGAGAACCTCGATCGGCTCATGCCCTACATCGACGAGATGGTTCAGGACGGCCTCGTCACCCTCGAGCCGGTGCACGTCATCCGCTACGGCGCCACAAAAAACGGCGCGTAGCCACACGCGCTACGCGCCCGCTTGCGTTGCCTGTCAACGCCCGCTTGCCGGATCAGTTCGACTTCGTGGGCAGGAACGGCATCAGCATCTGGACGAAGTTCTGGAAGCTGCGCGTCTGGATGTAGACGTCGCCGGGGCCGGTGTAGCGGCACACAAGCCCTTCGCCGGACAACGCGCTCTTCACCATCCCTTTGATGAATCCGCCGACGCCCTCGCTTTTGCCGGTGGCCTTCTCGATCTTGTAGGTGACCGTGCTGTCGAACGCCACCATATGGCTCGTGTCGACGATGTATTCCTCGCCAGGCTGCAGTGTAATCCGGTGGATGGCGCCGAAACTGGAGACGAAGAGCACGCCCGTGCCGCTCACGGTGAGCAGGAACAGGCCCTCGCCTGAGAACATCGCCTTTGCGCTGCCCTCGATGCCGACTTCGAGCGCCGTCGATCCCGCCAGGTAGCTGCCGCCCTGGACGAACATCTTGCCGTTCAACTCGATCGCCAGGACATCGCCCGTTGAACTCGGCGCAAGCACCACCTCGCCCGGGCCCGATTCGGCCGTAAACGTCGTGCGGAACACGCTTTCCCCGCCGATCTTGCTCTTGATGGCCCCGAGGAGGCCGCCGCCCGCCATCTGGGCATCCAGTTTGATGCTCGGGCTCATGCTCACCATGGCGCCCGATTCGGCCATGATCGCTTCCCCCTGATCGAGTTGCACGCGGGCGACGCTGTAGGACGGATTGTACATGATCTCGTATTGCATGAGAGGTCTCCTCACCCTTCACCTTATCCCCAGAATCCCTGCGCAGCCCATCAAAAACCGCGCCTCTCCGATTCTACGTGCGGAATGGACTCATGTCTAGCGGATTCTGCCTATCCGCTCGATACGTTCGCGCCGCCCAACTCGGCTACCCGCGCCACGACGGCCTCGATCTCGGCCCGCGACATGTCGCGGAACCGGGCTCCCTCGCCCTCGCTCCCGGCGATGCCCAGCCGGCTGCGCTTGGATTCGCCGAGGCAGTGGTACCCCATGATGTTGATGCCTTGGCAACGGCGCAGCGAGCCCGCCAGATCGACGATTCCCTGGAGGTGATCGTCGCGCAGATTGACCTCCGGCACAATCGGGCACCGCAGGATGAGGGCTGCGCCGTGTTCATCCAGCATCCGCAGATTCTCGATGATCTGCTCGTTGGACTGGCCGGTATACTCCCGGTGGCGCTCGGGATCCGTCTCTTTGTAGTCGTAGAGGAAGAGGTCGACGAGCGGTATCAAGGCCTTCAAATGTTCCTGCCGGACGAACCCGCTCGTCTCGACGCAGGTGTGGAGCCCGCGGGCCCGGGCGCCCGCCAACAGCCCCTCCGCGAAGGGGAACTGGGCTAACGGTTCCCCGCCGCTCAGCGTCATGCCGCCGTTCGACTCGTCGTAGAACGGCCGGTCCTTCTCGACTTCCGCCAGCACCTCGGCCACGGACTGCTCCCGCCCGATCACTTCGAGCGCGTTGCTGTAGCATTCCTCAACACACGCGAAGCACTCCGTGCACCGCTCCCGCTCCATCGTGTGTGCGCCATCCACTACCACGTGGACATCGTTCGGGCAATGGGTGAAACAGAAGCCGCACCCGATGCACAACGCGGGGGTGAAGGCTAGTTGGCGGCGCGTGGATCGGCCTTCCGGATTGTGGCACCAGAAGCATTCGAGGGGACACCCCTTCAGGAACACCGTCGTCCGTATTCCGGGCCCGTCGTGGATCGACATGCGCTGGATGTCGAACACGACGCCTCGAAGCGTCTCGTCCCGATCCCGATCCATCATGCTCGTTCCCGATTCTGACATGGGCTTCTTCTGTACGTCTTCGCCGTCCTGTACGGCGCGGAATCGTAGCACGAAATCCGGCGCCATTTCCCGTTTCGTACCGCGGCGCGTCCCGAGATTGGTTGAACCGGCGCTCATGGATCCGTAGTATCAACCGGCGCCCCATGGTTGCAGTAGGCACGCAGGCCGACATGAAACACAACCCGGATCAGTTGAACGCCGAGGAACGACGCCGCGCCCTCTGGGAACGGCGCGTTGCCCTGGAGCCCATTCGCGAAGAACGCAGCCGCCGGCGCGACGAGTGCCAGAAGGGGCTGCGCTACTGGGTGCGTCCCTCTCACCTCCTCGAGCCCATGCTCCGTGCGTTCCACCTGTTCGACCGTGGCCGCCGCAACGCCACCCACCCCACGATCCGCCGCGTCTCCTTCGCCTTCGACGCCCTCCCCGCGGCGCTTGACGGATTCCGCCTGCTCCATCTGTCCGACCTCCACTTTCGCTCGGGCGATCCCGCCTTCGCGGAAACGCTCCGCGATTTCGTCGCGGGCGTCGACGCCGATCTCTGCGTGCTCACGGGCGATTACTGCTTCGAGTACCACGGCCCGTATGAGCACGTGATCGAGCAGATGAGCGCCTTCATGGCCGGCGTGCACACCCGGCTCGGCACTGTGGCCATATTCGGCAACCACGATCACTCGACCTTCCTCGAACCGCTTACCGATATGGGGATCCGCGTGCTGGTGAACGACAGCCTCGCGGTGACGGTGAACGGCGCGCGGCTCCGCCTGGTGGGTGTCGACGACCCCCACTTCTTCCGGTGCGATGACTTGGCCGCAGCCATGGACGGGGCCGGCGAGGACGACTTCGTCGTCATGCTCATCCATTCGCCGGAACGATTCGCAGAGGCCGCGGAAGCGGGCGGCCATTTGTATCTCTGCGGCCACACGCACTGGGGCCAGGTGCGTTTGCCCGTGCTCGGGGCCGTGTTCGTGAACGCACGATGCCCCCGCCGCTATTGCTTCGGCCCATGGCGCTACCGCGGCATGCAGGGCTACACCTCGGCAGGGCTCGGCACCACCGATGTGCCCGTCCGCTTCAATTGCCCGCCGTCGGGGGCCCTGATCGAGCTGAAACGCCGCGACACGACGTGAAGGGGCCGGCCCTTCGCCGGCGCGGGCGCGTTCGATACGAAACGGGAATCGGGGAGGCCGCACTGGAGAGGCACACGAGATGGAGCACGTTCAGGGCGCGTTCGGCGTCGTCGACTGGTTGGTGATGGGCCTCTACGTGGCCGCCATGCTGGCCATCGGTGCAGTGTCGTCGCGGCGGCAGGCCGGCGTCGACAGCTTCTTCCTCGGCGGCCGTACGATGCCGGGCTGGGCGGTTGCTCTGTCCGTGCTGGCTACGTCCCTGAGCGCGGCAACCTTCATCGGCGCCCCGGAAATCTCCTACCGCGGCGACCTGAGCTACCTGATCCTCAACATCGGCGGCATGATCGCCGCGTTCGTGGTGGCATTCCTCTTCGTGCCGCCGTTGTATCGCGCGGGCACGGTTACCATCTACGGCTACCTGGGCAAGCGGTTCGGCAAGCCGTCCATGATCGCCGCCAGCGCCATGTTCCTCCTCGGCCGGCTCCTCGCATCCGGCGCCCGGCTCTTCATCGCGGCTATCGCTTTCTCGTTGATCCTCTACGGCGATACCGGCCGGCGCGATCTCGTCGCCGCCATCCTCCTGTTCGGCGGAATCGGCACGGTGTACACCGTCTCCGGCGGCATCCGCGCCGTCATCTGGACGGACACGGTGCAGATCGCTGTCGTCGTGTTCGTCGCCGGACTCAGCGTATACCTTCTCCTGGACAGCATCCCGTTGTCTGCCTCCGAGATCGTCGCCGCCCTGCGCGATGTGGACGGACATGACAAACTGAGCGTGCTCGACACGCGGTTCGAGTGGGGGCTGCCCTATACACTGTGGACGGGCGTGATCGCCTCGACATTCGTGTCCACCGCTTCCTACGGCACCGATCACGACATGGCCCAGCGCATGATGACGGGCAAGTCGGCGTGGCGCGGCGGGGCCGCCCTCATTGCATCCACGGCCCTCGGCATCCCCGTGATCTGCCTGTTTCTCGCCATCGGCCTGCTGCTCTCGATCTACTACGGCCGGCCCGATCTCATGCAGGACGCCGCCCCCTCGGACGCCGTCACCCAAACCATGAAGATCTATCCCCAGTTCCTGCTCAACCATCTCCCTGCGGGCATTCGAGGATTGGCGATGGCGGGCGTATTCGCCGCCGCCATGAGCAGTTTCGACTCGGCCATCAACGCCATGGCCAGCACGGCCGTGGCCGATCTCTACATGCCGTGGCGCGCCTGGCGCCGCCGCGCCGCGCTAGACGCGGGCGAAAACACCCCGGCGGAATCCCTCCGCGCGCCGCGGCTCGCGGTGCTGTTGATGGCCGCAGTGCTCACGTGCTTCGCCATCCTCGCAGTCTTCATGCAGGAGGAAGGCGGCGGCACCCTTATCGATTTCGCCCTAGGCGTCATGGCCTTTGCCCACGCGCCCCTGCTGGGCGTGTTCTCGGCCGCGTTGTTTACGCGGCGCGGCAATACGGCGAGCGTGATCGGCGCGCTCGTGGTGGGCGTCGCCGGGGTGTTGTTGTTGCAGTCCTACATGCTGCCCAAGCTCTTCGGTTTTGAACTGGCCTGGCCCTGGTGGTGGGTGATCGTCTCGCCGGTCAGCTTCGGTGTGTGTCTGCTGGGCAAGACAACGCCCGTCCGCCCAGCGCCGCGCCAGGACGCCTGACAGCCTCCCGAATAGAAGAAGGGAGGCCTTCCGGTGGGCGGAAGGCCTCCGGACGAACACGCCGGGCCTGCGGGCTATTCGGCCGTGGTCTGGTTCACGGCCCGGCCTCGGACGTGGGGAGTGCGGTTCTTCGCGGGGGCGACGTAGCCGTTGACACGCTCGAGCCACGTCGAATCGAGCATCAGCGCGCGATACGAGCGGAGGCTGTAGGCCGGCAGCACGTTGAGATCCGCCGCCGCCACCGCGTCCAGCGGCCGGTAGAGTTCGAGCGTGCCGACATCCACGTCCTTTTCTCCGCCGGTGCGGCGGATGGCGGGCGTTCCCGCTCTGTCGCGTGGCGCACGCCGGACTCCCGCGGCCTTGGCCAGCGGGTTCGTCCCGTATTCATACAACGAGACGGGGCCGTACGCGCCGGTGCCCACATCCACCTCCACGAAATAGAGATCGACGCCATCCTCGTAGTCATACAAGGCGTCGAGCCAGTCGAAGGGCAAGCCCTGCTCCCAGTCGTTCGCACCGAACACGCGCCCTTCCGAGAATCCGTCGTGGTAGCCGTCTGCCCAGCCTCCGTTCAGGAACTCGGTGTGAACGTCCGTGGCGAGGAAAGCGAGGTAGTCGGGCCAATACGCGTTGTCGTAGCCTTCGCTGAAGCCGATGATGAACGCGTAGTGGTAATCCACGAAGTAGCCGTCGTTGTACGCATACCACACGCCATCCCAGTAGCCGGCGTCGAACGTAAGGGCGTCAATGTACGGGATTCCGCTGTCGTCGTAGTAGATGGGCAGGAAATCGATGGTGTCATACCCGTCGAAGTAGCCATCCCAATACCATGCGTCGAGGGCGAAGCCTGCGAGGAAACCCAAGTCATAGTCCGCCTGCGGGTTGTCCGTGGGACACCCCACGCTCAGGAGGCCCAGCGCCACTACCATCGGAACGGCCCAACGCCTCCAATCTCTCCTTCTGATAGTCTTCATGGCGTGATCCTCCTTTCCGTTACCGGCCGGGCCGGTTTCGGGAACTGCCGGCCGTTGAGCCGCTGCGCGATGGCGCTGCAACCCGCGATGGGGACGAAGGAGCGCTCCGCTGGGTGATGGACGAACCGGATGTGCTCCGCCCGATGCCCGGCGAGCTTGAACGGCCTGCGGACGCCGGCGCGGATGTGCTCTGCCGCGAACTCGAACTGGGCGCTGGTGTGCTCCGCACGGTTGGGGCCGTTGAGCGCGACGGGGCCGTGCGCACCGTTGGAGCCGTCGTCCTGCTGGGCGTGGTACGCACCGTTGGGGCCGTCGTCCGGCTGGGTGTGGTACGCACCGTCGGGGCCGTCGTCCGGCTCGGAGCGCTGCTCACCGTCGGTGCAGTCGTCCGGCTGGGCGTGGTGCGCACCGTCGGGGCCGTGGTCCGGCTGGGCGTGGTCCGCGCCGTTGGGGCCGTCGTCCGGCTAGGGGTGGTACGTACCGTCGGGGCCGTCGTCCGGCTGGGTGTGGTGCGCATCGTCGGGGCCGTGGTCCGGCTGGGGCTGGTGCGTACCGCTGGGGCCGAGGTGCGTGACGCCGACTCGGACACGACGCGCGATCCGATCGACCGCGGCGACTCCGTGGCGGTCGTCCTCGCCGTCCGCGATCCGCCGGCCCTGCTGGCCGCCGGCGCCGTCGTTTCGGCCCTCCGCACCGCGGTGCGCGTGTCAAGTGCCGCATCCCGGCTCACGGAAACGCTTCGGACGTGCGCATCCCGGGCCGTCGAACTGAACGGCGTGCGCAGTGAACGGCGTCCTGTCGTTACGGTGGAGAACTGGCTCCGGCCTTGAGAGGCCTCGAGGGCGAGCAGCCGCGCCGTGGCGCCGGTGCCACGCGGCCCGGAGATGTCGGGGCCGCGGATCACGCGCCGGGGGCTGTAGTCCCGGGCGAGCGACGAGCCCAGGTAGGGGAGGCCGGCAGGCCGGTACGTCGGCGCCCAGAGATCCCAGAAATGAACCAGTGAAGGCGGTGCCGGAGCCATGACCGCGGACGAATACGGAAACACGGCGCACGGGCCCAGGAAGAGATCTGTCGCGGGGCAGTATGTCGAGGCGCTGATGCTGAAGTGGACGCCACCGACGTCGAACTGGGCACCCGCGAAGACGCAGGGCTCGTTATACAGCCCGAGCGGGCTCCACACGAAGTTGTTTCCATAGCGGACGCCCGCCACCCAGGCTGGACTCCAGCCGGGACGGTACGCCCAGAGCCAGCCATAGGAACTGTTGTACGTCCACCGGCCGTAATGCGAAGTCACGT
>JAFGTL010000494.1 GCA_016934125.1 Candidatus Hydrogenedentota bacterium | reverse complement strand
TCATCGGGATCCTGGCGGCCATTCTGCTCCCCGCGTTGTCGCGAGCCCGTGAGGCCGCCCGCCGGGCGAGTTGCGCCAACAACCTCAAGCAGATGGGCGTCGTCTTCAAGATGTTCGCCAACGAATCCAAGGGCGAACTGTGGCCCGCCATGCGCGGCGACTGCCCCTGGGAAGCCGGCACCCCCGATCCGCCTGCCGGATGCGAGGGCGACATCACGGAGTTCGAGTTCGGCCCGGACGGCGGCCAGATCTATCCCGAGTACATGACGGATGCGAACATCCTGATCTGCCCGTCGGACATCCACACGACCGAGGCCGATCCCCTCTATATCGTCCGCGACGACGGCAGCGGCAACTGCCAGTATGTGGGGTACGTGTCCCACGTGGACAATTCGTATATCTACTTCGGGTATGCACTCGATCTTCTGGACGACGACGATCCGCAGTACCTGGATCCCAGCATCGGGTTCAATGTGTCGGCCCAGTTGCTGGCGGGGTTCAACGAACTCGTGGCCGCCATCGACGACGACGACAGCACTGACGATCTCCTCGAGGAGGACGTCGAAGTGCCGCCGACGACCGGCACGGGCGGCGGCACCATGATCCTCCGGCTCCGGGAAGGCGTCGAACGTTTCGCCGTCACCGACATCAACAACCCCGCTGCGACCGCCATCGGCCAGAGCGAACTGCCCGTTATGTGGGACACGATCAGCGCCGATCCCACCGGCGGCTCGGCCTACAACCATGTGCCCGGCGGCTGCAACGTCCTGTACATGGACGGCCATGTGAAATTCGTCAAGGCGGGCACCGGTGTGCATCCGTGCACCGACGGCGGCGACGGGAACGGCGGTTTCGCGAAATTCCTCACCCTCATTAGCGCGGCCTACTTGTAGCCCTCGGCGGCCAGACCTGTTCTTGTTCGGCGCGCGGCCTTCGGGCCGCGCGCCTCATTTCCGAGGGGTTCCCCGAGCGTCCTCCCCGAGTGTCCTGCGCCCGCCCATTCGCACCCGCGGCCTGGCCATTTGCGCCCCGATCTTCCGCCTATTCGCGGCCGACGAAGGATCTCCCGAAGGCATCTGTGGCCGACATAGTGTCAGATTCTCAAAGCGGGACATTCACAAAGCATTGCTTAATATATACTTAAGCCGCAAATAAAAAGCTTGCATTTTCTGGCAATATGTTAGACAATAGGGGCGGATGAGTGGGCTCTCCTAGCAGGGGGCGGCTTGAGATGACAGTGCGATCGAGCGAACAACGACAGATCACCGAGCGGCACGAGGAGATCTTCCGCTGCGCAGCGGGCCTTGTGCTCGAACTCGGATACAATGGCTTCAATATCGGCCGTCTGGCCGAAGCCATGGAACTGTCGCGGGGGGCGATCTACCAGCACTTCTCCAGCAAGGAGGATCTGCTGGCAGAGATCGGCATCCGGCATCTCACCAAACGGCTCGAACTCATCGAACGGGGCAGCATGTTCAAGGGGGCGGCCCGGGAACGGATGGTGGCGGTAGGTGTGGGGTTGGAGATCTGCATGCGTCTCTATCCTCAGGAATCGAAGGTGCTCGAGATCCTTCGCACCTACGCCGCCCTCGACAAGGCGTCCCACGACGTCCAGGCCCGCATGCGCACCTGCCAGTGCCGGATTCTGTGCATTCTGCTCGGCGTGGTCCGCGACGCCATCGCGGGGGATGAACTCGCAATTCCCCCGCATGCGACGCCGGAGTCGCTCTGCTTCGGAATGTGGGTGCTCAGCATCGGTGGATACGGCACGCTGCTCGGCAACCTCACGCTGCCCGACATGGGCCTGGATGACGTGTTCCGAACCGTGACGCGGAATTGCCATCTCCTGGCAGACGGATACGGATGGAAGCCCCTGTCGTCGGAGTGTGATTACGAGGCTGTCGAGGAACGCGTACGTCAGTCGATCTTCCCCGCCGAATCCAGGGCGGTCTATGGCTGACGGGAAAGGAGGGATGCTTGGCGGAGAATCAGTATTCATTAGATTTGTGCGAGCGCGGAACCTTGAGTGTGTCGGCCCGATGTCTGGGCCGCATAAGGAGAACAAGAAATGCGTAGACGTGGATTCACATTGATAGAGCTTCTCGTCGTCATTGCTATCATCGGGATCCTGGCGGCGATTCTGCTCCCGGCCTTGTCGCGGGCCCGTGAGGCCGCCCGCCGGGCGAGCTGTGCCAACAACCTGAAACAGATGGGTATCGTCTTCAAGATGTTCGCCAACGAGTCCAAGGGCGAAAAGTGGCCCCATGTGCGCGGCAACTGCCCTTGGCAGGCCGGCACCAAGGACCTGCCTTCCGGATGCACGGGCGGCCAGTCGGAGTTCCAGTTCGGCCCCGACGGCGGCCAGATCTATCCGGAGTACATGACGGATCCGAACATCCTGGTGTGCCCGTCCGACATCCATGCCACCGAATCCAACCCCCTCAAGATCATGGCCGACAACGGGAGCGGCACCTGCCAGTGGGTGGGATACGTGTGCAGTGTGGATCAGTCGTATATGTACTTCGGATGGGCTCTGGATCTACTCGATGACGACGATCCCCAATTCCTGGATCCCAGCATCGGCTTCAACGTGGCCGCCCAGGCCCTCGCCGGCCTGAACGAGATCCTGCCCGCACTCGACGACGACGACAGCACCGACGGTATCCTCGATGAGGACGTCGAAGTGCCGCCGACGACCGGCACGGGCGGCGGCACCGTGATCCTGCGGCTCCGGGAAGGCGTCGAGCGGTTCGCGGTGACGGACATCAACAATCCCGCAGCGACGGCCATCGGCCAGAGCGAACTTCCCGTCATGTGGGACGTCATCAGTGCCGATCCGAGCAGCAACGCGGCGTACAACCACGTGCCCGGCGGCTGCAACGTCCTCTACATGGACGGGCACGTGAAGTTCCTCAAGGCCAACTCGGGCGTCCATCCGTGCACCGACGGCGGCGGCGACGGCGGCTGGGGGAAGCTCATCACCCTGATATACGTGGCTTACATCTAGCTCTGTTGCAGGAACCCCACCTGCACTCCTGGTGCGCGCGGCCTTCGGGCCGCGCGCCTCTTTCATGTGCTGCCTGCCCACAGGCCGTTCCCGCTGCAGCGAGAGTCCGGCATGTCGCTCGGGCCGATCCCGGCCGCGCAGGCCCTACCGGGCCGTAGCCGGGCACGCCACCTCGCGATAGAGCACCTTGCTGTTGCCGTCCCGATCGCTCAGCCGAATGGGGATCAGGTTCACCCCTTCGCCTAGACGCTCGTTTGCGGTGAATACGAACGCCCCCTCTTCCGACGACTGGCCTACCGCCCGGCCCGCCACCTCCACCTCCGTGCCCGCCGCGCACAGGCCACGGATGTGCAGTGTGTCCGACGTCATCCCACAGGCTTCGTCCGGCTCGCAGTCGATCAAGGCCAGCGGCGGCTTCCCGAGTTCCTTGATCTCGTTGGCGATCAACTGGCGGAACCGGTGGATGTAGGCCGTGTCACGCCGGAACGTCTGCACGCGGAACTCGTGCGATAACATCGACCCCCACCACCGCATCGCGTGGTCGGCCGAGAACGCCTCCTCGTCGGCCGCCGGGCCCAGCGCCCGCGCCACGTCTTCCCAGCGCGCGCGAAGCAGCGCCATCAACTCGTACTCGTCGAGGCCCTGCCGGTAGTTCTCCCACCGCAACGACGAATGCCAGCCCGTCTCGCCTTCCCGCGGCGGGTAGATCAGATAGCCGCTCCCGTAGAAGCGCCGGTTCCGTTTCGAATCCGTCATGGTGGCCAGCCCCTGCGCCCACGGATCGCCGTCCCCGTAATACCGAAGCTGCCACCAAAGCGCCCCCGAGTAGCCGTACTTGGCGATCACGGCCGGAAACAGCCGTAACGCGCCCGGATTCCAGTCCGCGTTGAGGATGTAGAGCGAGTTCATGTACGTCCAGAGCGTCAAGCCTCGGGCTCGGAGCGCGTCCCAGCGGTGCACGGCCTCGGGGCGGGTTGCGAAGAAGTGCCAGGGCACGCACCAGATGTCCAGCGCGCCGGCCAGATGGTCGGGCATCTCGTGTGTCGTAAGCAGCACCTTGACCTCGGGGAAGTGCTGCTTCGCGCTGCGCCCGATGCCTGCCGCCACCTCCTGCAACTCGGGCTGGATCTCGTCCATCATGCAGTACACGACGTTGTGCGCCCGTCCCCGTGAACGGTAGTAATCGCCCATCCCCGTCAGATACGTGTCGTGAAGCGGCCAGAACGCGTCGCTGCCCACGGCATGTCCGGTGCTCAGATACGAGTCCGCCAGCGTGCGCTGGCTGCCCAAGAGCGCGCGCGGAAGGCACACGTTCCGGAATCCGTATCCATCGATCAGGGCCTCGAGATCCGCGTCGTACGCATCGGCGTCGACGCGGAGGGCCCCGGTGTCGCTGTCGAACGAGGTCTTCACGGAC
>JAFGTL010000493.1 GCA_016934125.1 Candidatus Hydrogenedentota bacterium | reverse complement strand
GCGGATCTGCCCGCCCGCGTAAATGACCTGCGTCACCGTGAACTCGTCCGAACGCAGATCGTCATCCGGTGCGAAGTCCTTTTCGCTGGGGAAGACCTCGCCCATCAGCTTGCTCAGGACGAGGGACGTGCCGATGGAACTGCCGATCCCGTCGATCTGATCGATCAGCGTCCCGCCCGAGGCGCCCCCGAAGCCGCTGCCGAGTCCGCCGCCGAGTCCGCCGCCGAGGCTCCCCTCCGTCAGGCTGTTCATGACGTTCAGCCACTTGTTCGTCTCGGGCGTATTCAGCTCGGTATGCGTAAACGCCGTCGACGCCTTGGCTTGCGGAAGCAACTGGGATCGGGCCTGGCCGATGCGGGCCCGCGCCGCCTCCACGTTCGCCTCCGAGATCAGCACCTGCGCGTTCTGTGCCAGGGCCATGTCCACACATGCTCGAACATCCAGCGCGGTAGCCGACTCGGGCGCCGCCTCGGCCGGGCCCTGTGCGTTCTCGAAGGCCTCCACCGCCTCGATGATCGGCCCGGCTTCTTCAATGATGGCGGGCGGCTGGGCGCCCGGTTCGGCCTGGGCTGCCGTATCCGCGGCCGCACAGAATGCCGGCGCCAAACACACAATCAGAACAGAAAACATGCGCTTCATGGTAGGCCTCTCTGTCAATACCCCTTGCTTGCCAAGCGTCTTGCCATATCATACGCCCCGGCAATAGGGCTTTCAACGCCGCCGCCTGCACGCGCCGACCGCCCCGTTCCGCGGCCTCGCCGGCTGTCGGCCTCGCCGGCTTGAAGAAGAAAGGTGGAACCTGCCATGCTTGCCCGGCCACAAGACAACGCAACACTTCCCCGATAGCCCGGGCGTTGCGGCCACCGCTCGCCCGTTTCGCTCGCAAAGGAGGACTCGATTCATGGCACGATTCGCAGGGCTGGCATCGCTCGTTCGGAGCGGGGGTGTCGTATTGCTGGGCGCCCTATGCGGCACGGCGGCGGCGGACACGGCCGAGCCCGTCACGGAACTGCTTTGGCCGGAAGGCGCGCCCGGCGCCGTGGGCGACGAGGAGGCCGACAAGCCCACCTTGATCGTTCATCTGCCGGCCCAGGACAAGACCACCGGCACGGCCATCGTGATCTGCCCAGGCGGCGGCTACGCCCACCTCGCCATGGGACACGAGGGCGATCAGATCGCCGCGTGGCTCAATGAGCACGGCGTCGCGGCCTTCATCCTCACGTACCGGCACGGCCCCCGTTACCTTCATCCGGCCCCGCTCCAGGACGTACAGCGCGCCCTGCGCACCGTGCGCGCCCGCGCCGAGGAATGGGGCGTCAACCCGGATCGCATCGGCGTGATGGGGTTCTCAGCGGGCGGCCATCTCGCCTCGACGGCCGGCACCCATTTCACCAAGGGCCGCCGCCTCGCCAAGGATCCCATCGAGCGGGCCAGTTCCCGGCCGGACTTCATGATCCTCATCTATCCCGTCATCTCGCTCACCAGCCCCAAGAGCCACCGCGGATCGCTCCACAACCTGCTCGGGCCCGATCCCGATCCAGCCCTCAAGGCGGAGCTTTCCAGCGAGCTGCACGTCACCAAGCACACGCCGCCGGCGTTTCTCGTCCACACGACGGCCGATGGGGCGGTGGCCTCCGAGAACAGCGCCATGTTCTACCTGGCGTTGCGCGAGAAGAAGGTGTCCGGCGAACTGCACATCTACGAGAAGGGCAAACACGGATTCGGCCTGGCCGTCGACGACCCCGTCCTGTCCACCTGGCCGGGGCACTGTATCGCATGGCTTCGGGCACAGGGCTTCCTGCCCGCACAGTAGGCGTCGAGCCACGAAAGGACACCCGCCAATGGACGCATTCCCCAGGACGGAGATCGGCGGCCGCTCCGTGTCGCGCCTCATCATCGGAACCAACTGGTTCCTGGGCTTCAGCCATTGCACGCCGGCCAAGGATGCCTACATTCACCAGCACGTGCGGGATCGCAAGACGATCGCCGATATCCTCGAGGTCTTCTTCCGGGAAGGCGTCGATACCGTGGTCGGACTGATTCAGTTCGAGCCGCTTCACGACGCGATCCGGGACGCGGAGGATCGCACCGGCGTCGGCTGCACGATCATCTCGACGCCCGCCTTCCCGATCTCGCCCGCAACGCCGGCCCAAGGCTTCGAGCTGGCCGAGGTGGAGCCGATCCTGGCCCGGGAGGCCGAACTCGGCACGCACATCTGCATGCCGCATCAGTCCACCACCGATCCGCTCATCGATCGCTGCACCCGGGAGATGCGCCGCGGCGATGAGTTGTGCCGCATGATCCGGGACCATGGGATGATTCCCGGCCTGAGCACCCACATGCCCGAGGCGATCGTGTACGCCGACGAAACCGGGCTGGACGTGGCCACCTACATCGCCCTGTACAACGCCATGGGATTCCTCATGCAGCTCGAGGTGGACTGGGTTGCGCGCATCATCCACGAGGCCCAGAAACCGGTTCTCACCATCAAACCCATGGCCGCCGGCCAGATCCGCCCCTTCCAGGCGCTCACCTTTGTCTGGAACACCATCCGCGATCAGGATATGGTGTCCGTGGGCACCATGTCCCCCAGGGAGGCCGCCGAGGCGGTCGAGTTGTCCCGGAGCATTCTGGCCAACCGCCGCGCGGGCCTCGAACTCCAGGAAACGCGCTCGAAGGCGTCGGTGAAGCGCACCTGATTGACCGGCACGATTCCGCTACGACGACTGCTCGGCCGCGGGTTCGCCGGCGCGTCGTCGCGCCGCGGCGAGTTCCTCGCGGAGGTTCTGGAGCGCGGGCTGGTGGGCGGCGGAATCGGCCAGGTTCGTCGCCTCGAAGGGATCCGCGTCGAGGTCGAAAAACTCGTCGACTCCCGTGTCAACGTGGGCGATCAGTTTGTAAGGGGGGGCCTTCACCATCCGCAGCCCGTCGCCCCAGTGGCTGAAGATGGCGGAACGGTGCGAACTGCGCTTGCCTGCCAGAAGCGGTGTGAGCGTGCGTCCCTCGATCCCGGACGGCATGGGCACGCCGGCCAAATCGCACATCGTTGGCATGATATCCATGAGGTCGGTGAGGGCGCTGCATTGGGCGTTCTCCGGGATGCCCGGCCCGCGCAGGATGAGGGGAACGTGTACGGCCTCCTCGTAGAGCGCCCCGTTGCCCATGATGCCGTGGGCGCCGAGGGAGAGCCCGCTGTCGCCGGCCGCGATCAGCACGGTGTTCCCGAAGGCCTCGCGTTCCTCCAGCGCGGCGATGAGCCGGCCGACCTCGGCATCCAGGTGGCTCACCTGCCCGTAGTAGCGGCCGATCTCGCCGCGAACCGCAGCGGGATCCAACGGCTTCCCGCCCTCTTCCTCGGCGCCGTCACGCGCCGGGAACGCGGCCTGGGGGGCGAAATTCGAGGGCAACGGCACGCCATCCGCCGGGAACATGGCATCGTACGGCGCGGGCGGCGCATGCCCGTCCTGCGGCGCCGAATACCAGAGGAACAACGCAAACGGCTCCTGGAGCCGCCGTTCCAGCAACTCGAGGGCGCCCTGCGTGAAAAACGCCGTAGGGCTCTGCTCGAACCCGTGCGACGCGTCATCGCTGCACTCGAGGAGGGCCGCCTGCCCGCCGACGTCGGGCCTCTCGATGGCGACGTGACGGACGTGCTCGAACCCGTATTCCTGCGGCTGCCCGGCGTGGCACCATGCGCCCACGTACCCGGTGAAGTAACCGTACCGCGCCAGCAACGCCGCCATGCGCGGCGCGCCCGGACGGATCGCGTGTTCGACGCGCGTCGCGCCGTGCCGGAACGCGTACTGCCCCGTCAACACCGATGCGCGGCTGGCCGCCGAACTCGGGCAGGACACGTGACACTGGGTGAACAGCGTGCCCTCCGCGGCCAAGCGATCCATGATGGGCGTGTGAATGAGGCGATTGCCCGCCGCACCGAGGGCGCGCGCGTGCAGGCCGGCGCCCAGGATGAAGACGAAATTCGGCCGCTCGAGCCTCGGTGGTGTCACCATGGATTCGCCCCCCAACGCATATCCCCCGAACCGGTGCCTCCCCGCGTCCGGACGTCCCGGCATCCGTCCGGCGCTCACATCCTCTCTCAATCCGAGCGCATTCAGTATGGCATGGGTTCCCATTTGGGGCAAGCGGCAATGCCCTCGGATGCGTTCAGGTATCGAGCAACTCGCGTACGTTCGCGGCCAGGGCCCGCGCCAGATAGGGCTTCGCGACCACCCGGACATGGCTATCCGTGAGGTGATGGGGCGCAACCGAGTCCACCCCGTATCCACTCGAGATGATGCAGCGCAGATCCGGGGCGATGGCCCGCAGCCGCTCGAGGGTTCGCGCCCCCCCGATGCCCGGCATCACGAGGTCGAGCAGCACCAAATCGATCTCGGCCCGGCGCTGCTCGAAAATGCCCAGGGCTTCCTCGCCGCTCGCCGCGCTCAACACCGTGTATCCTTCCGCCGTCAGGATGTCCTGCACCAGCGTCCGGATCAGCTTTTCGTCGTCGACGACGAGGACCGTCTCCGTGCCCGCCACCGTCCGCCTGGGCGCCGACGCGGGCCGTTCAGCCGGGGCGGCCGCCGGCGCGCCGAGGGCGGGCAGATAGATTTGAAACTGGGATCCCTCGCCCAACTCGGACTGCACCGTCATGGCGCCGCCATGGGCATGCACGATCCCGTACACGACAGACAGACCGAGCCCGTATGCGCGCCCCTTCTCCTTGGTGGAGAAGTACGGCTCGAAAATGCGATCGCACACGCCTTGCGGCATCCCGCACCCGTTGTCTTCGACGTCGAGACGCACGTACGCGCCCGGGCGCTCGAGGTCGAGGCGGCGCCGGAGGTCGGCATCCACCGTAACCGCCTTGGTGCTCACCCGAATCAGCCCGCTCTCGCCGATGGCGTCGCGCGCGTTGATGAGCAAGTTCATGAGCATCTGCTTCATGTGCGACGGATCCGCCTCGATCGTCGGCAGATCGTCGCTGGGCTCGGTAATCACGCGGATGTTGGGATCGAGGCTCCGCTCCAGCAGTTGCACGGTGTCATACAAAATGTCGTTGATCTGCACGGCGCGAACCTGCGACTCGGTGCCGCGCGCAAAGGCGAGGAGTTGATGGGTGAGCTCGGAGGCCCGGTTCGCGGAATCCTCGATGGATTCCACGTAGCGGAGATAGGGCGAATCGGCCTCCAGTTTCTGCCGCATGAGGGAGGCATAACCCATGATGCCGCCCAGCAGGTTGTTGAAGTCGTGGGCGACCCCGCCGGCGAGGCGGCCTACGCTCTCCAGCTTCTGGGCTTCCAGCAGCTTGGCCTGGAGGGCTTCCCGATCGGTGATATCGAGCGCAATGCCGCCGGCACCCACCACCTGGCCCCCTTCGCCGACAATGGGCGAAACCGCCACATTGCAGATGCGAATGGAGCCGTCCTGCCGCGTAATCGAGAGATTCCGAAACTCCACCGAACTGCGCCGCTCAAACACATTCTCCCGGATCCGATCGGCAAAGCGAACCGATGGGTTGAACCGGGCCCGGGCGAGTTCGGCCAGCGATGTGATCGTGTCCCGCCGCTCGCCAGTCAGCTCCTCCATCCGGGCATTGAACTCGACGATCTGGAGATCGGAGCGGACAATGAACATGCCCACGTCCGCCGCGTGAAGCGCTCCCGCCAACAGGTTCCGGGACGCGATGAGTTCCTGCTCGGCTTGCTTCCGTTTCGCGATGTCGCGAACGACCACGCTGATGCCTACCGGCTCGCCGTGATCGTCCGACACAATCGAGAACGAGGCCTCGGCCGGGAACTGCCGGCCCACCTTTGTGCGGCCCACCGCCTCCACGTCGAGGATCGAGCGATCCTGGAGGATCCGCTCGATGAACGCGGCGTCGATGGGCTGAGGGCCGTCCGGCAGGATGTCTGCAAGCGAGTTGCCGAGCGCTTCCGCGCGGGTATACCCGAACAGCGTCTGCGCGCCCAGGTTCCACGTACGCACGACGCCCTCGCAATCGCACCCGAATACCGCCTCCGCCGACATGTCGGCCACCCGCGCCAGCAGAAAACTCTCTTCGTACAGGCTCTTGTAACGCCGATGCTCCTCCTGGGCCGCCGTCTTCGTGTAGAAGAGCTCCCGCAGGACGGCCAGCATCGACAGCAATGCGCAGGTGTAGCCGGCCCCCTCGAGAACCCAGATCGACGCCCCGGTTCCGGCCCCGCGCTTGCCGATAAGCGGCATCCCGTAGAAGATGGGCAGTTCGGCCGTGAAATCGAGTGCGCGCGCCGCCACGAGGCCTATGCAACCGGCGTAGAGGAACCGAACAACATACGGGCTCTCGGAGATGGCCGTGATGACGATACACGAGCCCAGCACGAGCAGCGTCGTCCCGGCGAGTTCCAGCACGTCCCCCCAGAACTCGGAGTTGGCGACGTAGTTCGGGTAGAAGGATGAGGCAAACAGAATGGCCCCCGCGATGAGGATCTTCTTGGCGTGGGAAGATATTCTGACGCTCACAACGGTGTCCCCGAACCTCAACTCGCTCGTTCGGCGAGGGCCGACCACCGGAACCACTCGAGTCGCGCCTCGCGTGATCCCACCTCCATCCGGCTTGAGTATAGCCGTTTCGGGCCGGTTTTGCTACTCCCGAAGCCGTTGTCTGCGTGCGCGGCTGCCGTCGCCGCGGCGCGTTGATTGGCGCCGCCCCCACCGCTAGAATGGCGCCGGGCGAATTCTGGCCTTGAAGGGGGGCAGATCGATGAACGCAAGACTCCGCGTCGCGTTTCTGTGCGCCATGGCTGTCTTCGGTGTGGCAAGTTCCGCCGCGGCACCGCGCATCGAGTGGGCGTTCGAAACCAAGGGTAAGATCTACGCCTCGCCGATCCTGGCGGATCTGGACGGGGACGGGCGCGATGAAGTGATCGTGTGCGCCTCGCGCGACCGCCGCGTAATCTGCCTCGACGGCTACGGCGAACTCCGCTGGGACTACCAACTCCACGACACCGGAGGCGACGGCATCCAGGCCACCCCGTCCGTGGTCGACTACGACGGCGACGGCCGCCGCGAGGTGTTCTTCGTGGACACCGGCGGCGTCGCGGGATGCCTCGACTACCAGGGCCGCCTCATCTGGCGCACCTTCACCGGCGACCACACCGACTACAGCGGCCCCGTCCTCGCCGACATCGATTCGGACGGCCACGTCGAGATCCTGTTCGGCTCGGACAGCGGCACCCTCTACTGCCTCGACGACTGCGGAATCGAGCGCTGGCATTACCAGGGCGATGGCCCGATCCGCGGCATTCCGGCCGTGGCCTTCCACGAACCCTCCGGCACTATGCGCGTCTACGCCGTGTTCGGCGCAGGCCGCTCCGCCTGCCTCGACAGCGAGGGGGGCGTCGTCTGGACGCACGACGAGCCCAGCGGGCGGCGCGAACGCCGCTCCGGCGTCGCCCTCGGCGATCTGGACGGCGACGGCGCCCTCGATGCCGTCCTCGCGACGGATGACTTCCAGATCATCGTCCGCGACGCCTTCACGGGCGAGGAGCAGTGGCGGTGGAAGGGCCTCGCACAAGTCGATCAAACCACCAGCTTCGCCCTGGCCGACTTCGACGGATCCGGCCGGCTGGACATTGTGTGCGGCGACGGCACCGGCCTCGGCGGGCCGGGACACGTGTATCGGATCCGGGATGGAAAGGCCCTGTGGACGGCCGACGTAGGCGGCGGCGTCGTCCAGGGGCCCTCGCTCGGCGATGTGGACGGCGATGGCGCCCTCGAGGTGTTGGTGTGCTCGCGCTCGAACCGCCTGATCTGCCTGTCCGCGGCCGGCGCCGAGCAGTGGGATGTTCCCACGCAGGCCGGCGCGCTCACCACACCCGCCATCGGCGATCCCGACGGCGACGGGCTCACCGAGGTGATCTTCACCAGCAAGGATCGGTTCGTCTACTGCGTCACCGTAGACGGCGCCTACGATGCCGCCCGCGTCCCGTGGCCCATGATGAACCGTGACGCGCAGCTCTCCGGCAACCAGCTGGGCGTTCCCTTCTCTCCCGCGCCCGCGCAGGAAGGGGGCGTGGACGCCCTCGTGTTCGAGCGTTTCGACGTCTACCCGCACGGCCGCGTCGCGTTCCGCTTCGGCAACGACTCGCACCGCCCCCGCCATCTCGAGGCCGTCGCCGAGGTGCGCCGGCCCGATGGCAGTTGGATCACACGCACCACGACGAACCGCTACGATGCCTACGCGAGCGAAACGGTGTGCTTCGACGTGCCCGTATTGGCGGATGGCCCATACGAGGTGGCGCTCCGGCTCGTGGACGTCGGCACCGGCGCGACCATCGCGGCGGAGCACGTGGCGGAATCCGTCGATCTGATGGCGCATCTCCGCGACGACGCCCTCCTCGCCGAGGCCAAGGCCCTCGAGGCCCGCATTCGCGCGCCACAGGTGAGAGAACGCGCCGGGCAGGCCTCGGCGGATCTCGCCGCGGCCGCCCAAACCACCCTTCAGGAGGCGGCGCGCGTGTTGCAGGGCGACGCAACGCCCCGCGAACGCCGGGCGGCCCTTGCCGCCTGCGGCGCCGTGCGCCGGGATCTCGAACGCTATGTGGCCCGGCTCCGCGCGGCCGTGCTGACGCTGGGCGACTCGCCCGAATTCGCCGCGGTGCCCGTCCCGGCGTTGCAGAAGGTGTTCCGCGACGAGCCGCTGCTGGCGCCGGGGGAGGGCGAGCCCGACACGGCCGCCTCGGTGGCGCTCGCGGCCAACGAGTTCGAGGCCGCCCAAGTCGTCGTCGTGCCGCTCTGGCGCGATCTCGCGTCCCTTCGCGTTTCTGTCGGGCCGCTGGCGCAGCGCAAGGGCGGCGCCCGAATCCCGCCCGGGAACGTCGCCGTCTACCGGGTGGGCTACGTCGAGATCGGCCCGCCGGAGTACAACTGGTTTGTCGAGAAGCAGGGCTACTATCCCGATATCCTGTTCCCCGACGCGGCGGCTGACGTGCCGGCCGGCCAGGACGCGCAACCGTTCTTCATCGTCGTGCATGCCGCTGCCGGCACGCCGGCCGGCGAGTACGACGGCGTCGTCACCATCGAAGCCGAGGGCTGCCCGCCCGTCGAGGTGCCCTTGGCGGTGCGCGTGTGGGATTTCGCCCTTCCCGAGGAGACTCACCTCAAGACGTCGCTGTGGATGAGCGAGTCCTCCATTCAACGGTTCTACGGCTACGAAGGGCGGACGCCCTGGGACGTGCGCAAGCGCTTCTACGACATGCATCTCGAGCACCGGATCGGCCCCGTCAAGGACTTCCCCATCGGCGGCGGCCCCCTCGTCGAGGATTTCGAATACCTCCTCGCCCATGGCCAGAACTGCTTCTTCATCCCCGTGAAGGAATACGTCGAAGAGTCCGGCCGGCCTGCCGAGGCCGACGCCTACCGCGCCACCCGCGCGATCCTCGAAGAGCGGGGCTGGAACGACTTGGCGTTGTTCTACACGCGCGATGAAGTGGCCGTCATGGCCCGGCATCTCATTCCGAAAGTCGTCGAGATGAACGCCTGGATCAAAGAGATCGTGCCCGAATGGCCCCGCCTCCAAACCAGCGCGCCCGAGCAGTCCCTGTTCGGCGCCGTGGACGTCTGGTGCCCGTGCATCAACGCCTTCGATCCCGTCATTCTCGAGGAGCGGAAGGCCCAGGGCGATCGGCTCTGGTTCTACACGGTGTGGGGCCGGCCGGGCATCATGATCGAGTTTCCCCCGACCGATTACCGGCTCATGTTCTGGCAGTGCTGGAAATACGGCGCCGAAGGCTTTCTCTACTGGGGCACGACACACTGGGAACTCAACACCACCGGCGCGGAGCGCTGGCCCGAGGTGCCGTGGATCCCTTACAACCGCCAGCCCGGCCACAACGGCTGCGGCTACCTCATCTATCCCGGGCCGGACGGCCACCCCATCGCGTCGATCCGCCTCGCCCTGGTTCGCGATGGCATCGAGGACTACGAATACCTCTACCTGCTCAAGGGGTTGCTCGAAGCGGCCGGCGATTCCTGCCCGGCCGGGCTGGCCGCCCGGGCTCGCGCCGAACTGGCCATCGCCCCGGAGGTCCTCGTCGATCACAAGACGTTCACAGAGGATCCGGCGGCCCTGCTTGCGGCCCGGGCGCGCATCGCCGGGCTGATCGAGGAACTGCGGGCCGCCTCGCCGCAGTGACACCCGCGGCGCCCCGGCGCAAGATGTGGTACTATCGGCCTATGGACACGCGGGTTATGCGCAGAAGGGGATCGCTATGAGCAAACAGGATCTTGGCATCGGTGTCATCGGGTGTGGCGGATTCGGCCTGTTCGCACTCCAACACTTCACGCAGATTCCCGGGGCGAAACTCATCGCCATGGCCGGCACGCACCGGGAAGCCGCCTACGCGGCCGCGCAGCGGTTCGGCATCCCCGAGCCGATGGAAGTCGACGAGATGGTCGCCCTGCCCGAGGTCGATCTCGTCTACATCGCCACGCCGCCGTTTCTCCACCACACTCAGGCCATGCAGGCCCTCGCCGCGGGCAAACACGTCATCGCCGAGAAACCCCTCGCCATGAACCTCGACGAGGCCGACGAAATGCTCGGTCTCGCCCGCGAGAAGGGTTTGCTCCTCATCGCCAACCTGATGCAGCGATACAACCCCGTGTACGAGGCCATCAAGGGCCTGATCGACTCGAAGGTGCTCGGCGAACTGCTCCACGGCTACTTCGAGAACTACGCGAACGATGAAGGCCTGCCCGCGGAACACTGGTTCTGGGATCGGGCCAAGAGCGGCGGCATCTTCATCGAGCACGGCGTCCATTTCTTCGATCTGTTCACCGGCTGGATCGGGCCGGGCGCCGTCGAGGCGGCCCAGGTGAGCGTGCGGCCCGGCACCGCCATCGAGGATCAAGTCCAGTGCACCGTGCGCTACCGCGACGACATTCTCGTCAACTTCTACCACGGATTCACCCAGGTAGGCCGCATGGATCGGCAGGAAATGCGCCTCCTCTTCGAATTGGGCGACGTGACGCTCTACGAGTGGATCCCGACGCTCGTCACGGTGCGGGCCGTGCTCGACGAGAAAGGCACGCGCGATCTCTGCGAGCTGTTCCCGAATGCCCGCCTCGATGTGAGCGTGAACTACGGCCCGAAAGATCGCGCCTGCATCGGCCGCCACAAGCCCCGCGACATCTACCAGAAGATCAACCTGGCCCACGGCCTCGGCGACGACAAGATGCACCGTTACGGCGAGCTGCTCCGGGCCGTCATGGCGGATCAGCTCGCCTGGATCCGCGATCCGTCCCACGAGCGCCGCATCACCGAGGAGAATGGGCGCGCATCGCTCGCTATGGCCGTCGCGGCGGACGCCTTGGCCCACTGACGCCGCCTTCGGGCCGGCGCCGCTGCTGGAGGGACGCAATCATGCTGGATCGGAAGTTCAACGCATGCCTCATGCGGCCCGAAGACGTCTCCCCATCCGATGACGCCCTCGAGGTCGTCGGAACCTTCAACCCCGGCGCCCTCGCCGTCGACGGCGAGGTGGTGCTGCTCGTGCGCGTGGCCGAACGGCCGCGCGAACGGCGCGATGCGTTCACCGCCCTGCCCCGCCGGGAGCCCGGCGCGGGCCTCGCCATCGACTGGGTGGCCAACGAGGAACTCACCTTCATCGATCCCCGCGTCGTCGAGATCAAGGCCACCGGCGACATCCGGCTCACGTTCATCTCCCACATTCTCGTCGCGCGCAGCAAGAATGGGCGCTCCATCGATTCCGTGTCCGCTACGCGCTTCTTCCCGCAAGAGGACTGCGAGACGTACGGCGTCGAGGATCCGCGGATCACCCGCATCCAGGGCCCCGGCCTTGGCGACGAGTATCATTTCACCTATGTGGCCGTGTCCAAGCACGGTGCGGGCACGGCCCTTGCCTCGACGGCGGATTTCGATCGCTTCGAGCGGCACGGCATCGTGTTTCCGCCCGAAAACAAAGACGTGCTCCTGTTTCCGGAACGAATCGGCGGCGAATACGCTGCCTTCCACCGGCCCAACCCGGCCACCCACTTCACCCCGCCCGAGATGTGGCTCGCCTACTCGTCCGATCTCATCCATTGGGGCCGGCACGAGCCGTTCCACGGCGGGGCGGGCGCGTGGGAGAGTGGACGCATCGGCGGCGGCTGCCCCCCGATGCGCACCGAGCGCGGATGGCTCGAGATCTACCACGGCAACGAACGCAGCGCCACGGGCGTAGGCGTCTATTCCGCAGGCGCCGTGCTCCTCGACATCGAGAATCCCCAACGCGTGCTCGGGCGAACCGACGGGCCCATCATGGTGCCCGAGGCCGATTTCGAGCGCGAGGGGTTTGTGGCGGACGTCGTGTTCCCGACGGGCCTCGTGGATCGCGGCGACGTCCTCCAGGTGTATTACGGCGCGGCCGACGCCAACGTCGGTGTCGTCGAGTGGGCCAAGGCCGACCTCCTGGCCGCGTTGCACTGACGGCGCATCAGTCCTCGCCGGACGCCTGTGCCCCCTCCACGGGCGCGGCGCGCCAGAGGTTGGCGAGGGCCGAGCCCGTCAGGTTGTGCACCACGCTGAACAGGATGGCGGGCAGCGGCACCAGGGCGTGGGCGAAGTGTTTCGTGGCGAGGGCCACGCCGAGCCCGCTGTTTTGCATGCCCACCTCGATGGCCACGGTGCGGCGCGCGTTCTTGGGCAGGCGGAACACGGCGGCCAGACCGTAGCCGAGCAACAGGCCGAGCATGTTGTGCGCCACCACAAGCAGGCCCGTCACGCCGAGCGCCTCGGGCAGCTTCTCCCCGGACAACGCCACCACGCACGCGATAATGAGCACGATAAAGAGGACGCTGACGGCCGGGAACACCTCGACGGCACGCTGGGCGCGTTCTTTCAACCAGTAGCGGACGAGGAGTCCCGCCGATACGGGCACGAGCACGATCTTGAGTACACTCAGGAACAGGCCCCAGCGATCCACGGGAAGAAACCGGCCCCCGAGCACGCCCACCAGAACCGGCGTCAACCCAATGGCGAGCAAAGTCGAACAGGCCGTCATGGTAACCGAGAGCGCCACATCGGCCTTGGCGAGATAGGCGATGACGTTGGATGCCGTGCCGCCCGGGCAGCACCCGAGAATGATGAATCCCATGGCGAGTTCCGGGGGCAGG
>JAFGTL010000492.1 GCA_016934125.1 Candidatus Hydrogenedentota bacterium | reverse complement strand
TCACCGCCCACGCCCCCGGCGGCACCGGCGGACTCCGCGTCGCGGGCGATTTCATCAAGACCATGTTCCCCGGCAGCACGATCTGGCTCAGCGATCCAACCTGGGCCAACCACGCCAACGTGTTCCGGGCCGCCGGCGTCAACACCGCCGCCTACCCCTACTACGACGCCAAGAACCACGCCCTCGCCTTCGATGCGCTCCTCGACGCGCTCGGCCGCGTGCCCGCCGGCGACTTCGTCCTCCTCCACGGCTGCTGCCACAACCCGACGGGCATGGATCCCGATGCGGATCAGTGGGCGGCCATCGCCGGGTGCGCCCGGAACGCGGGCTGGACGCCCCTGTTCGATTTCGCATACCAGGGGTTCGGGGACGGCATCGACGAAGATGCGGCCGGGCTGCGCCAATTCGTGGATTCGGGCCGGGAACTGCTCGTGTGCTCGTCGTTTTCGAAGAACTTCGGGCTGTATCGGGAACGGGTAGGGGCGCTCACGGCCGTGGCCGGATCGGGCGACGCGGCCCAGAAGGTGCTGAGCCACATCAAGAAGTGCGTCCGCGCCAACTACTCGAATCCGCCCGCCCACGGCGCCCTCATCGTGACCACCATCCTCAACGATCCGGGCCTGCGCGCGCGGTGGTACGACGAGGTCGCCGCCATGCGCGAACGGATCAACGGGATGCGCCGCCTGTTTGTCGACACGCTCGAGGCCAAAGGCGTGGAACGCGACTTCTCGTTCCTCACCCGGCAGCGGGGCATGTTCTCCTTCTCCGGCCTCGAGGACTACGTCGCCGCGCTGCGCGAGAAGTACTCGATCTACATCGTCGGCTCGGGCCGCATCAACGTGGCCGGCATGACACAGGGCAACATGGACGCCCTGTGCCAGGCCATCGCGGACGTGCTCGCCGGCTAGAGGCGCGGCCCTGCCGGCGTTCATTCCACTGGATTTGCGGGAGACATCTTCCTCGCGTCCTACGACTCCAGTTGCTTCCTGGCCGCACCCCTACCCCCCGGCCAGCAACGGCCGGATCGCCGCGTCCAGCGCCGCGTAGTCCACGGCGGTGAACCACGACTGGCGCAGCGCGCCCGCCGCGTCGAAGAGGAACGTCGCGGGCAGGGCGCCGTCCCAGTCGGTCTCCGCCACGCCGAGTAGTGCGGCCACCTCATCCGGCGGGATCCCGTCGAGCACGTGGATCGCGAAGGGGATCGCGTGTTCCTCCGCGAAAGGGGCCACCTGCTCCGACGTGCCTGCCGCGAGATCGGCCGAAAGGCTCACAAACGCCAGCCCGCGCGACTCGTAGGCGCGGTAGACGCGGATCAGATCCGGCATCTCCTCGACGCACGGCCCGCACCACGTCGCCCAGATATTGACGAGCGTCGCCCGGCCCGCCGCCGCAGCCATGACGCCCCGCAACGCCTCCGCGTCGGCCACCTGGACGCGAGCGTGGCGCTTGGCTTCCGGCGCGGCCTGCGGCGGCTCGACGGGCGCCTCCCGGCAACCCAGCGTGATCGCCGCCGCCGCCAGCACAAACAAGGCGCGCCGCACCCTCCTCGGTGCGGCGCGCCGTCCGCTGTGTCTCGCTTGTCTGTCGCTGCCCTTCAACGGGCCGTCTCCTCGATCCCGCGTTCAGGGGTTAGCCGCCGAACACCGTGCCGTCCAGCACCGTCGACGGAATCGAATCGCTCTTGGCCTTGCGGCCGCACGTGTCCTTGCAGGTGCACTTGTCGCACGCGCAGGCCGTCCCGCAAGCCGAACACTGCGCCGCGGCGAACGTGCTCCCATCGAGCAGGGCCGCGCCGGCCGGCACGGCCGCCATCATCGACACGCCAAACACCAAGGCGGCCACGACTGTCATCGCAGTAATCGTCTTCATATTCCGAACCCTCCTCAGGGCATCTGCCCGGTTCGGATTCCGGTTTCCCGTTTCCGTATCCTTATCCGAACCATTCCCGGCGCCCGTTTCTTCCCGCTTCCCGCAAATTCCGCAATGCCCGGCGCGCGGCACCCCGCTCACCCCGCTGCCGGCACGCGCTTAATCGTGCAGCCGTAGGCCTTCGTCTCCGGCCGGCTCACCGGCTCGCCCGCCAACACTTCGTCCAGCGCCTCGGCCGTGTACGCCACGTATTCGGCGTCATCCGGCTTCTTCTGGTTGTCCAACCCGCCGTGATACACCAGCTTGCCTTTCGCATCGACGACGTAGATCTCGGGCGTCTGCCTCGCGCCCACCGCGTCCGCGTACCGATTGCCCGAGTCCTTCACAATCGGATAGGGGAGTTTCTTCTCCGTCGGGTTCTTTCCGAGGGCGTACTCCTTGATCTGCTCGGGCCGCGTGTCCTTGTGCGAGTCGATAGACACAACCACGACGCCCTTGTCCTTGTACGCGAGGGCGAGCCGCGCCAGCACCGGCTCCGCGCCGCGCGAATAGGGGCATTCCTGCGAGGTGAACGCCACCACCACGACCTTGCCCTTCAGCTTCGCCAGCGACACCTCCTTGCCCTCGTAGTCGTTCAACACGAAGGGCGGCATGTCCTGGCCGGGCTTGAGACGCGGTTTTCCGGCCTCGTCCTCCGCCCCGGACGCAAGCGATGCGGCCATCATCGACACAACCCCGCCCACGACGGACACGGCCACGACAAACGCTGCGATGCGGATCTTCTTTCTCATGGCGTCAACCCTCCATCAATGTCGGCTTGTTTGCCGCAAATCACCCGATCCGTTCATGAACAACCGCGCCGGCCGGAGCATTTCCCGCGGCCTCTGCGATGCGCCGTCACCGATCCCCGAGCGTCATGTCCCACGCGCGGAGATCGCTGAAGGCGCCCGTGCCGTCCTGGCTCAGGAATCCGATGCGCCCCGTGGCGCCTTCCGTCGCGTATGTCTGCACCAGCAGATCGTCCAGGTAGATCTCGAAGATCTCGCGGCGGAACAGCAACCGGAACCGGCACGGTTTGCTCTGCGGAATGCCCGCGGGCGCCGCACACCCGTAGGCGACGCGATCCTCGGGCGTGAAACCGACCTCCGCCCCGGCCGTCACCGTGCCGATCTCGGTTTGGCCCCACGTCTGGAACAGGATCCCTTTGCCGGTGCCGCCCTGCTCTTCGAGATACAGCCCGGCCGCCGGAAACGCGAGCGCGTTGGCGCCCGGCACCACCTGGATCGTCCCCTCGAGCACAAGCCCCTTGCCCACGTCGAACGCGGTGTCGAGTACGGCGAGGCTCCGGTTCGGCGGGCCGGGCGTGATCCACCGCGGCGACGGCGCGGGGGGCGATTCGAGTTCGATGCGGCCCCCGTCCACGCGGAGCGCGCCGCCCGCCCCGGCGCTCACGGCCTGCGTCCGGGCCGCGTCCACGGCCTGCTCGGCGCCCTTCAACGCCTCGTTCCCCGGCCAATAGCCCATCCGCAGGTGGCCGGCCGCGTCCACCACCGCCGTCTTGAACGGCGCGTGCCACCAGAAGCACCCGCCGGGATCCAGGATGTAGTTGATGATGAGCAGTTCGTCCGGCGTGCGGCAGTAGCCCGCCCAGAGGGCCACCACGTTCCGCCCCGAGTTGCCCGTCAACCGGACGGCGGGGTAATCCGGACGGAACGGCCCCTCGGGCCGCTCGGACACGTACGTGGCCACGGCGTAGTTGAAGTTGCCCGGGTAGAACCCGCCCACAAGGAGGTAATAGCGATCCCCGATCCGCTCGCACCCGCCGGGCTCCTGCACGATCCGCACATCGAGTTGATCCGTCAGCGGCAACTCGCCCACCCACGTCCACCGCACGGCGTCGTCCGAGCGCAGCAGCCCGCCTACCGCGTAGCCGTAATACGCCCGGCCGCCGTCCTGCTCGACGGGAATGACGTCCATATGATCGATCCGGCCGCCATCCGGCCGGCGCACGTCGTACTCCGGCCCGAGGTAGCGCCAGTGCACCAAGTCCTCCGATTCCCAGAACCGGAGCACGTCCTGCCGGTTGTCCGTGAAGCTGCCGTGGTTGAGCACGAAACGATCGCCCGCCCGCCACGTGCGCATGGCGAACAGGATGAAGGGCGCGTCCTCGATCACCGGCCCGACGTCCTGCCAGTGCACCCCATCCGTCGAGGTGGCCGCCCACATGTGGCGCCACTGGTGCCCGATGTCCGCGATCTGCTGCTCCTTGCGATACATCGTGAACAGGTGGTACGTGCCGTCGTGCCACAGCACGCAGTTGTCTTTGAGCGAGCCCTCCGGCGCGCGGTAGAGAAACGCCTGCGCCTCCCGCGGCGCCAACACCGCCACCACCAGCACCACCGCCGTCAACGCAGTCCAATACGCGCCCATCGCATCGACTCCTCGTGTTCGCCAGGCCTCACCCATGGCCGCTCTCCCTTCGCCCGTTCCGCCGGCACGCCCCGGCGCGCCCAATCATACGCCCACGCCGCCGGGCATTGACAAGATCCGCGCGCGCGCCGTACTCTACGGCCATGATGCAGTGCCACAAGTGCGGCCACGAATGGACGACGCCCAAGCGCGTCAAACTGCCGGGCGTGAAGGAGAGCTGCGAGCACTGCTCCGCCTACCTCCACTGCTGCCTCAACTGCCGCCACTACGATCCCGGCCAGAACAACCAATGCCGCAGTCATACCGCCCCGTGGGTGGCCGACAAGGAAGGCTGCAACTTCTGCGACGAATTCGACTTCGCGGATTCGGATGCAACCGCGGCCCGCGACGCCGGCGAGGGCCAGGCGCGGGCCGCGTTGGACGATCTGTTCGGGGCGTCCGGCGAACCGACGGACGATGAGAACCTGGATCGGTTCAGGAATCTGTAGCAGGGAATGGACACTCGGGGCGGGCGGGGCGATGGGGCGCAACGCATTATAAAAGAATGACTTACGAATTCGCCGCGCCCGCCGGATCCGCCCGGCCGCACCGGTGCCCGGTTTGACGCCCCAGATCACCCGGTGGTACATTGAAAGACAGGGAAACGGCTCGGGAGCAGAGGTAACGCGAGTGGCAGTAACTGATAACGATTTCCGCCTCCTGGTTGCCGACGACGAGCCCGGCATGCGCCAGTTGCTCGAGTCGGCCTTCAAAGATCAGGGGTTCCGCGTCGACACCGCGTCGAACGGCGACAAAGCCATCGAGCTCATCGCCGAAACCGAGTTCGACGTGGTGATCACCGATCTCAAGATGCCCGGCAAAGACGGCCTGGCCGTGCTCAAAGCCGCCAAGGATACCCGCGTCGACACGCAAGTCATCATGATCACCGCCCACGGCAGCATCCAGGTGGCCGTCGAGGCGATGCGGCTCGGCGCGCAGGATTTCATCGCGAAACCTTTCAAGCTGGCCGAGATCGAGCGCAAGGTGGCGCGGTGCGCCCGCCTCAGCCGCGCCGAAGCCAAGGAACACCCCTCCGAGCCGGCCCCGCCCCCCGACACCGGCATCGTCGGCGAAAGCCCCCACACCAAGCAGCTCCTCAAGATGATCCAGAAGATCGCGCCGAGCCGGAGTTCCGTGCTTATCACCGGCCCCACCGGCACCGGCAAGGAACTCGTCGCGCGCGCCATTCACGACGCCAGCCCCCGTGCCGACAGGCCCTTCGTCGCCCTCAACTGCGCCGTCCTCGCGCCGGGCGTGCTCGAAAGCGAGTTGTTCGGCCACGAGAAGGGCGCGTTCACCGGGGCCGTCGGCCGCCGCATCGGCCGGTTCGAGCAGGCCCACACCGGCACGCTGTTCCTCGACGAAGTCGGCGAGATCGATCCCAACATCCAGACGAAGCTGCTTCGGGTGCTCCAGGAAGGCGAGTTCGAGCGCGTCGGCGGGACCGAAGCCGTTCAGGTGGACGTGCGCATCGTCGCCGCGACGAACCGCGACCTCCGCGAGGCCATCCAGGAAGGCACCTTCCGCGAAGACTTCTTCTACCGCCTCAACGTGTTCTCCATGCGCGTCGAGCCCCTCCGCGATCGGCCCGACGACATCCCCGCCCTCGTGGATCATTTCCTCCGGAAGTTCGGGGCGGAAATGGGCAAAGACATCGCCGGCGTCGACGACAACATCATGGATCTCCTCCGCCGCTATCCCTGGCCGGGCAACGTGCGCGAGCTCGAAAACGTCCTCGAACGCGCCGTCGTCCTCGCCGATGGGCCCACCATCTCCCGTGAGGAGATCCCCCCCGACATGTTCTTCCTCCAGGAGGAACCCGAGCCCGAGCCCTACGCCGTGCCCGATTCCGCCTCGCTCGTCGAACGCACCGATCAGCTCGAGAGCGAGATGATCGCCACCGCCCTCGAACGGTTCCACTGGAACAAAACCAAGGCGGCCGATCACCTCGGCTTGAAACGCACGACGCTTCAGTACAAAATCAAGAAGTACGGGCTGGAGTAGACGACGGCTCTTCGAGCCGGGGCTTTCGATTCGCCATGCCGACAAATCTACCGCCGGAGTACTTCGACGCCGAGGAGCGATTCCGCGACGCGAAATCGCCCCAAGAGAAGATCGTCTGCCTCGAAGAACTCCTCAGCACCGTCCCCAAACACAAAGGCACCGACAAGCTCCGCGCCGATCTCCGCCGGAAACTCTCCAAACTCAAGGCCGGCCTCGAAACCGCCAAGAAAACCGGCCGACACAAGTCCGTCTACCACATCGAACGGGAAGGCCCCGTCCAAGTCCTCGTCATCGGCGCGCCCAACGTCGGCAAATCCGCCCTCGTTGCCGCGCTCACCCACGCCACGCCCAAGGTGTCCGAGTATCCCTTCACCACCTGGACGCCGGCGCCCGGCATGATGGCCGTCCGCGATATCCACATCCAACTCGTCGACACGCCCCCCCTCAGCGAAGAACACATCGAGCCGGAACTCTTCAACCTCGTCCGCAGCGCCGACTTCCTCCTCCTCGTCGTCGATCTGCAATCGCGCCCCCTCGTCCAGATCGACAGTGTCATCGCCCTCCTCGACACGCACCGGATCGCCCTCGAGGGCACCCGGGCCGATCCCGCCAAATCGCAATACCTCGCCGTCATCCCCTGCCTCGTCCTCGCCAACAAATGCGACGACGAGGCCTGGGACGAGGAGTTCGCCGTGTTGCGCGAACTCATCGGCGAACGGTGGCCCCTCCTGCCCGTGTCGGCCGCCTCCCACCGCAACCTCGACCGCCTCGGCGAGATCCTCTTCGAGCGCCTCGAACTCATGCGCGTCTACTGCAAACTCCCCCACAAAGACGCCGACATGGGCGCGCCATTCGTGTTGAAAAAGGGCGGCACCGTCCTCGATTTCGCCGGCAAAGTGCACAAGGATTTCGTCGAAGGCCTCACGGCCGCCCGCGTCTGGGGGCCCGGCGTTCACGACGGCCAGCACGTCGGCCGCGATCACGTCCTCTACGACGGCGACATCGTCGAACTCCACGTGTAGCCCGCAGAAATGTGAAGGCCGCCTTTTCAACCGCTCGCGAGCAACCGATCCGCCCGGAACGTCAGCGCCCGCATATACACCTCGTGGCCGTTGGCGTCCACCACCTGGTAGTACACCCGGAACGTCCCCTCGCCCGCCTCGGCCTCGAGCACACCGCGGCCGAGCGGCTCCTCCGGCACAACATCGAGGCAGGCGGGCACCAAGTCCGCCAATGTCTCCGGCAGCCGGCCCTTGTCCCGCGCGAACCGCTGCACGGCCACGCCCACACGCAACAGGCGAAGGCTCGCGTTCAGCCGATCTTGTTCGGTGAACATGCCGTACTCGAACGCGGCCCGATAGGCATCGGCGAGTTCACCTGACGACTCGTACAGGCCGTACCCCATGCGCGAGTAGCGGGCCAACAGGCCCCGGAGGCCGAAGGCGCACAGGATGTAGCCGCGCGCCCCGCGCGTCTGGTGGAGCAGCATGAAGTCTCTGTCGCGTCTGGCGATCTCTTCGGGATCGGGCACCGGGAGATCGCAGGCGCGCGCGCCCTCGTCGATCAACACGAGCGCCTCTTCATCGAGCGGCCCCGACGTGATGGCCAACGCCAACGCCTGGCATCCCAGCCCGGACGCGTACAGGCCGACCGACGCCTGCGGACACGGCCCGTCCGAACCCACATCGAGGCCCATCTGCACGGCCATCACGCCCAGCCGCACGGCCTCGGCCTGTTCCCCGCGCCACAGGCTCCGCCGGGCCGCGCAGTTCACGAGCAGCGCCGTATGCGAGATCGCCTCGTACGTTCGGAACCGCGGCGTCCGCAACGGGCCCGCCTCACCGAACAGCATCGGCATGTCGCACGCGGGCTGCGCGGCGGCCGTGCGCAGGATCTCGAGCGTCCTGCTGTTCCCGTCGATGAAGGGATCCACCCACCCCAGGCTCTCATCCCACGCAACGCCCTCGACGGCCCGCTCGTCCAGGGCCTTGACTAACTCCTCCTTGGCCGGCATGCCGGCCGGCTGCTCCACCCGCTCGCCGTTCACGCGCACGTTATCGTAGCCCCTGTCGCGCGGCGGCACGAGCGTCCACGCCGCCGCGAGATAGTGGGCGGCGCGGTTTTCCGGATCCTCGGCAACCGCAGGAATCCCCGTCTGCGCGCGAATACGCGTCAACCGCCAATGCTGCCGCAGCAGGCAAGCGCAGATCACCACCGCCAGGATGACGAGCGCCCAGCGCTCGATCCGCTTCCACCGCCGCCACAGCCTGCCCCAGCCCCCGCCGAACCCGGCTTCATCTTGCCCCGTTTCATCCATGCCACAACAGTAGCACCATCCGCGCGTACTGTAAAGACACCGATTTCAGCCCCAGTCATCTCGCAGTTTGGGGTGCCGCGCACCGGCAAAGACTTCGGACGCGCCGCCCTTCGCTACCGGCCATTCTGGGGCGCAACGGGCCTGCGTCGTGGATGGGGTTTTGCCCGTTTCTCACTTGGGATCCTGGGGGCCGCTGTATACCTTCCACGGCCCACGGCGTCTGGGTGCCCACGCGGCCTCTCAACGCCTCGGGGCGCAAGTGTGCCGCCCCCTGACGGGGGCTCCGGAGGGGGAGGGGAACGTCCTGTGTTCCCACGGCTCACGCCGTGGGCTATTTGAAGAGTGGCGCCCCGCGTTCCGCGGGGCTGCGGAGCCCAGCCGAATGGCCGGGCGGTACTCCCGACGGGCGCGGGCTCATTCCGCCGGGGCATCGAGGAGATCGTCGAGCATTTCCTCGGCCGCCTCGTCTGCGGCCGCGTGAGTCAGGGACTCGAGTTCCTTGGACAGCCCCTCCAACTGCCGCTGCGCCCCCTTGACATGAAGGTCGAGGTTTCCCGAGAGGCCCGGCAGCACGTACAGTATCTCCTTATCCACGGTCTCGCTCGGCGCGGCCTTCCATGCGTCAACCATCTCTTTTGCGCGCAGCAGGTGATCGAACGTGTCCATCGCCGTCTCCACGGCCATCCGCGTGACGATGATACGCCGCTGCTGATACGTGAATCCTCTCCCTTGCGGACTGAATTCCCACTCCTCGCGGGCGCCTCCCGAGAGCCGGCCAACAGCGTAGGCGTAGTACCAGTGCGCCTTGGCCAAGTCCAGGCTTGGCTCGGTGAAGCGTTCGAACACGGGCGCCAACACGCGCTTGACGCCGGCGAGACGCTCTTGTCGCGAGGGCTCGAATCGCGCGACGGGTGGCTCGCCCCCTGTCCCGGCAGGGCGAGGAGACGCCGCGCGGTACTCATAGATGGCGGCTAAGGCGCACCGGAACCGAATCTGCTCCGGATCGTCCGGATTCTCCGCGAGCCACCGCTCCGCGGCCTCGGCAGCCCCCGCCGGATCGCCCAGGGAATGAAGATGCAAGTCCGCCACGCGGATCGCAGCCCAACGGCGCACCTCGATCGGCAGATCGCCATCTTCTGCAAACGCCCTGAACCCGGTGCGTTTCTGCTCCCTGTCCTGGCTCCAGTCACAATCGTTCAACTCCTGTTTCTTCTCTTCGCTCAACCGGCCTTCCAGCACGAGCAACTCGAGATCCGGCTTCTCCGCCGACAGCCCGCCGAACGTCGTAAACGCACCTGCCTCGAGGCAAGTCACAACGAATGCGGCCGCGACAAACCACGGAATCTGGATCGCGAGGCCCTTTCGTACTATGACGTTCCTCATAGGATGCCCTCCGAAAAACGCGGGAAAAAGGGGGCAGAGTGAAGCCGTTGGAAAAACCGCCCAACCTCTCGGAGCAGAAGCGAAATGGCGGGACTGTCCCAAGCGGCGCGCCTTCCCAGGCGCGTGGACGGGACTGTCCCTGGCCTCTTTCGCGGCTCTGACGCAGGGCTCGGCCACTCTTTCAACAGCTCCACTGTTCCCGTTCTTGCCCATTTTCGAGTTCTTCACTATGGAACCGGGAAGAAGTCGTCGACAGACTCCCCCCGCTTCACCTTCTCGACGTACGTCTGCGCAAGGGCGATGACAGAGGCGGTGAACGTGCCGGGCGGTGCCTCGCGGGCCATGTCCGACAACAGCGCCTCGGCCGTAGCAGGATCGCGAGCCCCCGCCAGTGTTCCGGCCCAAGCCCGCATCCTCAAGATCAGTTCTTGGCGCGTTTCGGTTTCGGAAACCGCCGGCTCCGCCAGGGCGCGCCACGCACGCGCCTCCCAGAACTCGGCCCGGGCCACCTTCTTCAGCACGCCAAGCGCCTCGTCAGTGCCCTGCTTCCCGAGGAGGGTTATGGCCCTGTGCAGAGCGTGATACAGCTCGGGGCGAATCGTCCGGCCACGCCAGTCCCTGCTCAGGAATTCCTCCGCCAGCTTCACCTGCCTTTGTCCCGGCTCGCTTCGCTGCAGGAGCGCGAAGAATGCCATCATGCACTCGCAATCCGTCTTGTTGTCAGGCCGCAGCGTCCGCACGTGATCCCGCGCCGACGCGAGGAGAAACTCAAGCTCGTCCTCGCCACGCTCGATCTTCGCATCCGGCGCGGCCCGCTTGCCCTCTTTGTAGTCTTGCACCATGAAATAGCGCTGTGTTTCCGCCGTGAGGGGAGTCGCCGCGGCCCCGCCGCCGGCCTCTGCCGTTTCCTGCGTCACACCGCCTTCCGTGGAGGGCTCGCCTACTTCCGCCGGCGAAGCAAATCCGAGGAGTAGGAAAGACACAACCGCCAGCACGCCCGGCAGCGCCGCCGCACAGGATGTCCTGTTCCTCCTCATGTGTCGTCCTCCCTGTAGTCCTGCCGCCCTGGATTGCGGCCGACGCCGCTACGCCTAGTCCTCACCGGCGAAGGCAGCCACCTGATCCTCGTAGATCACCTGTCCACAATCATCTTCATCAAAGCCAGAGACATTGCGGCGCACTCTGTTGAGGACTCGCCCGTACGCCATCACGTTCTCCGGGAATACCGGCTCGGAGTTCGGCCAACAAGAGTGCAACTGGCTATTTGCGTGATGTAGCCCGGCGTTATGCCCGAACTCATGCATGAGGGTAGAATAGCCTGCGCTTCTCTCTACATAGGCCCGGGGAGATCCTATGTTACCCCTCCCGATCGCCGACTCACCGCCCGGATTGGTGTACAGCACGTTGTAGCCTTGAGCCGCCATGTATATGAACGCCGCCGACGCTTCCAGAGCGTTATCGATGACCAGTGGCAGAAACGAGTCATGCTCGAAACCGCCGAAAACGTATGTCTGCGCCACGTGTACGTCCTTAAGCCAAGTATCTATCGGTGGCAGCGGGGCCACCCCTGCGCCCGGTGGTCCCGGCGGGGGATACGCGTTCGTAAACCATATAGGCAGAAGCCCGCCGTTGTCTTCGAGCCACGGGCCCGGCCCTTCAGGCCCGTCCTCGTCGCACCACAGTTCCGCATTCACCGACTTGATTTCATTGTACATCTGGACTCCGAGTTGTGCCACGGTCCCAACAGCGTCTCCGTGGGCGACTCCGCGGCGTACAGGGCCCCCTGCTGGAGACTCCGCATAGACGTAAACCTTCGGGAAATGCCAATACCACACCTTGTCGGTGCCTTCATTCGGGACTATCTCGGGCTCCGGATGAATACCCGCCTCATGCCTCGAAAACAGGAACCAGCCGACATTGTCCTCGCCCGATGCGTCGGGGTTTGCCTTTGTGTCAAACCATATCTCGGCGAAAGAAGTCCTGTGCGTGGGGTGATCCTTAGGCGTATTGGTGAGCTCAAGTGCTCGATCAATGCACTCACCTTTGGCCTCCCACAGAATCTCCCTGTCAGCATTGGACACACCGAAGTAGGTGTCCTGGCCCGTACTGCAATCCAAATCCTCAACGTCTTCCCCATAGATGTCCTTTCCTGGGGAATCCGTGATATCGCAGTCGCTCCCCGCTTCGAATCGGATCACATTCCACGCGCCCCTCGTAACGTGATACCGTCCTGAAGCGTCCGGCCATATCTCTACGCCCTGCTGTGTGTAGACGTGTACTGACCCCAGAGGATTCTGGCTTGGCGTCTCCATATAGGGAACGGGCTGCGACCCTGGGGGCTTCTCTGGCGGTTCAGCGAGCCACCACCCCTCGATAGAGTGACAGTCGCGTTGGGAGCGAGACCACGTCTCGCAGAACCCCGTCGACGGAACGCACACACAGCCGAAGTACATGACGGCCGACAGAATAAGGTAACGGTGCCTCATCTGATGCCCCGCTGAAACGCACAAAGCACATCACTTGTACTTTTCAGGAGTATAGCGGGAATTGGCAGTTCTGTCAATATGGCCCCGCCCCTTTATCAGAAGTTGTAGCCACATGCCTCACATCTTTTACCCCGGAACCCAGCATTCTCTGCGCGTCCCACCATAGTCGTGTAACCTCCCGAGAAGCCGTGTCCGGTGGACGCGCCGCAGACGCGTCTGCGGCGCAGACGGGACTTTCCCTTCCCTCTTTCGCGGCCTTGAGGCAGGGCTCGCCTACTTCCGCCGGCGAAGCAAATCCGGCCAGCAAGAGAGACAGAACGGCTAGCGCGGCCCGCACCGCCGTCGCAGAAGACGCCGTGTCCTGTTTCATGTGTCGTCCTCCTACCCAGAAGACCGGCAGGAGGCGTGAGAGGTTTCAGAGGCCCTTCGGGATCGGGAGCGGAGCATACGGGCCTCGCCAGGCAGGGAGTCCTGCGAAGAAGAGGAAACCACACGGGACGACGGCGGCCCGGCGCGACTCTGTATCGCAGCGGGACTGAGGCAAAAAGTGGGGGAAAAGACGGGAGTTTGACAGGATTAGCAGGGTTCACAGGATGAGGCGCAGGAGCAATTCGCGGTAGGGATGGCCCTTGCCCCCCCGGCACAGATCGCGGCGAGCGGCATTACCGCACGGGGCCCCTGTCTTGGATGCTAGCGTGGGGCCGTTGCGTCGGGCAAGGGTGTACGATTCTTGGCGTGGGCAGCCCGCGCTGCGCGAGCGCCTCCAGGTGCGCCCAGGTCAGAGTGGCCTTGCCGGGTCTGCCCGGCCCCTTGTTCGCGCCCTTCCTCGGTACTATGGGCTTGTCAGACTTCCCGAGGCCGTTCATCATGGCTGTACTTCTACGTTTGGCCACACGGGCCACGCCAACGGGGCGTGGCCAACCACGGGACGTCCCGGGTTCCGTGCAAGGAGCTTCGATACGTGCATGGGGTCTCTGGCCTCGCGGAGCCCGGCCGCATCTCGCCCTGGCGATGCGGCCCGTGTTGCCTTCCGGACACAAGAACATCGC
>JAFGTL010000491.1 GCA_016934125.1 Candidatus Hydrogenedentota bacterium | reverse complement strand
GTCGAGTTCATGAACGGCTTCGACTGGCTCCGGCGTCCGCGCCGATCGCACATGGGTGCGACGCTGGACGTCGGCCACATGTATCTGAACGACGGCGCGGGCTACGCGCCCTACGGATCCATCGGCGCCCTCACGCGCCACCTCGGCGACACGCTGGCCCACGTCCACGTGCACGATTACGACGGCAAGCTCGACCACATCGAGGCCGGCACCGCGCGCGTCGACTTCGACGATTTCCTGTTGGCCCTCGACGCGATCGACTATGCCGGTTTCCTGTGCCTCGAACTGAATCCGGATCGCGTCTCCCCGGAGGGCATCCGGCGTAGCGCGGCGTTCCTGCGCGTCCGGGCGGCGGAACTCGGCCTGTCATGAAACGGTTGTGGATCGCCGACATCCACGCCAACCTGCCGGCCATCGAGGCGGTTCTGGCGGACGCCGGCCCCGTGGATGAGATCGTGTTCCTGGGCGATGTCGTGGAATACGGCCCGTTCCCGGCGGAATGCGTAGACGTGCTGCGCGAGTGCGGCGCCCGCGCCATCCGCGGGAATCACGATCAGGCCGCCCTCGACGAGCGGGCACGCTCCGGCCCGGCCGAAGACACCCCCCACGCGATCTGGGCCCGCTGGACGCTCCAGCGGCTCCGGCCGGATCAACTCGACTACCTGGCATCGCTCCCGAGCACGCTCACCATCGACACCGCCTGCGGCCCTGTGAACGCCATCCATCACACTCCGTCCAGCCGATACCTGAATCCCGCGGTGAGCGATGATGTCCTGGCCGAGGAGTTCCGCGAGGTGCCCGGCGAGCGCGTATACTTCGGACACTCCCACGTATGTATTGATCGCTGCGTTGGCGGGCGGCGGCTGGTGGGCATCCGCGCCGTGGGCCAAGTGCGCGATGGCGATCCGAGGGCGGGCTATGCCCTGGAGACGGATGGCCACCTCGAACACCGCCGCGTGGCCTACGATGTCGAGCGGACGGCGCGCGCGCTGGAGGGGATCGGCCTTCCGGAGCCCTTCCGGACACGGTGGGAGCAATTCCTGCGCACCGCCTACGATCCCCAGTGGTTCCCGCGGATACCGGGAAGAGTCTGAGGCGTCCTGAGCGCGCTGACGGAATCGGCCGCCGCGGGGCGTTCAGCCCGTGTGGCGGCGACGGGCCACGATTTCCTCCTGCAAGCACCGATCGAGGTTGACGAACCGCGCCGAGAATCCACCGACGCGAACCATCAGGTTCGGATAGGCTTCGGGCGCGTCCATGGCCTTCCGCAATTCCTCGACACTCGTGGTGTTCCCCTGGAAGATCTGCCCGCCCTGCCGGGCGAACGCGCGCAGGATCGCGCGCAACAGGCCGGAATCGATCCACTCCGGATCCATGTCCCACATGGTGGAGGCGCCGCCGCTCACGAGATCGTTGGAGATGGACGTATAGGAATTGATGGCGGCGGTCAGCCCGTTGCGCATGGCGGCTGACTGCGGGGTGAGCCCGTGGGCGATGGGCTGCCCGGCGCGGCGTCCGTCGGGCGAGGCGCCCAGATCCCGGCCGAGCACCGGCGCCCAGACAAAGGTAAGCACCACGGGCTTGCACCGGCCGCCATGCCGGTTCGTGTACGCATCGAACGTCGAGCAAACGGTGGTGAGCACGCGATCCATCATCCCGTCGGCGCCGGAATCGCCTACGCCATACTTGGGCACGGCCAGAAGCCGGCGGTGAAGCGCTTCATAGCCGTGGAAGTTGCGGCGGAGGGCGTCGATGAGTTCGTCGGCGGAACAGAATGCATCGTCGAACACGGCCGTTTTGATGGCGAAGAGCGAATCGGCGGCGTTCTGAATGCCGAGGGGCGATCCGCCGTAGTCGGCGTAGCGCGCGCCGCCATCCTGCTGGCCGCGGCCGCGTTCGAGGCAGTCGGCCGTCATGCTCGACAAAAGGAAGGTGGGCCGGCACCGGGCCATTTCCTCGCTCCAGATGTCGAGGCAGCGGAACTTGGCGTGGAGCACCCGGCGCACCTCGCGCCCGAAGGCCTCGTAGAAACCGTCGAAGGTGTCGAAATCGCGCAGGCTGCACGCCATCGGAATCCGCGGGTGGGCGGTGATCAGGCATTCGCCGCCGGTGATGAGCAGTTCGAGTGTCTTGGGGAGATTGTAGTAGAAGGCGAACAGGAGATCGGAATTCATTCCGTGGGGGCTGATCTCCATACACCCCCCGCACATGTACATGGCCGCATCCTCGAACTGCATGCGTGCCTCCCGCATCATGGCGCGGATGATGGGCTCGTCGACGAGGATCTGGGCGCGGTTGTTGCCGTTCAGCATGTACTCGACACAGCGATCGACGTACGCCGGCGGGCTCGTGTCACCGATCCGCGTGTACACCGCCGGATGAGAGATCTGCAAGGCCTCGAACACATCGAGCATCATCGTGCTCAGCGGGTTAACGCCATCGGTGCCGTCCGGCTTGACGCCGCCTACGACGATCGTGTTGACGTGGCCGTCGCTGAGATGGGCACGCTCATCGATCTTGATGAAGAGTTCCGCCACGAGCGCGGCGGCCTCCTGGCAGGAGAGCGTGTCGCGTTCCAGGTATGGCCACAGGAAGTAGTCGAGCCGGCCAGGGCCGTTACCACCATAGGGCGCTTCGTACATCACGCACTGCCACTGGAAGAAAAAGCTCTGGATCGCCTCGTGAAACGTGCGGGCCGGCTTGGCCGGAACGCGCTCCATGACGCGGATACTCTCCTCAAGGCGGGCACGTTCGTCGGGCTCGACGGAATCGGCAAGCAGCCGCCGCAACTCGGCCACGTGGCGCGCGTTCCATTCGAGGACGGCGTCCAGGCAGATGAGGACGGCCTCGTAGTACGCCCGGGCCTCCGGATCCGTCGCCCGGCTCAACGCTTCGCGGTGGCGCGCCATGAGCCCTTCCACGCCCAATGACAGGATCAGATCGTAGTTCCATGCCACGTGGCCGGGCAGTCCGCCATCGCTGATAATGAAGGCGTGCCGCGCGTCGTCGCCGGGGCACTGAATAAACGGCGCGAACTCGGGCACCTCTTCAGCCTGGCGACGGGCCGCCGCGTGCCCGACACAGTGTTCGCCCCAATCGGGATGGGCATATTGCGGATCCGGGCCCTGATAGAACATGCCGTGAACGCGCTCGGCTGGGAACACGCGCACCGGCTCGTTCACCAAGGCATAGGCAAACGAACGGGCCTGGCGTTCCCGGAGCGGCAAGTGGGCGAACAACTCGAAGTAGGCGCGCGTCTGATTCTCGGCGCGCAGCATGGGTTGGGGCTCGTTTCCCCGGCGGATGGCCGCGGCCAGAATCGCCTTGAGATGCTCCGTCATCTGGAAGGGTTCATGGCAAAGGCCCGAAGCCACGGCGTGTCCCTCTCTGTTTGCCGCGCCTCCACGCATTGGAGGCGCTACCACGCCGGGGAACGATACTACCATACCGCCCCCCCGCGCAACGCGCGGGGACACGCGCCCGGACGGGTTGTCATCATCGTTGGGGCGCCCTAGAATACGCCCAACACGCCTTGGAAGGCGTAGGAAGCGAGAGGAGAGCCCCCATGAATAGGGCCGTGCTGCGCAAGACGGTGGCTGCGCGTATCGACGGCCTCGCGGAGCACGCCGCGGGGGTTCTGATGGATCTCATCCGATTCCCGTCCGTCTGCGGCGATGAAATGGGGGCCATCGCCCGCATCGAGGGGCTCCTGGAAGCCGCCGGTTTCGAGCCGGAACTCGTCCCCCTGGACGCGTCCATCGCGGGGCATCCCGAATACACGCCGTACGCGGCGGAGCCCGGCTGGGAAGGCCGCGGGAATCTGGTGACGCCGTTCGGCGGGCATGGCGACGGGCGCAGCCTAATCCTGAACGGCCACATGGACGTCGTGCCCGCAGGATCCTGGCGGGAGGCCTTCGAGCCGGCCCGCGAGGGCGACACGATCCGCGGGCGCGGCGCCGCCGACGCCAAAGGCGGCGTCGTGGCGGAATACCTTGCGGTGAAGGCCCTGCGGGAGTGCGGCGTCCGTCTCTCGGGGAGGCTGAGGCTGCATACGGTGATCGACGAGGAGACGGGGGGCAACGGGACGTTGTCGCTGTTGGCCACCGGACACACGGCCGATGGCGCCATCGTGGCGGAGTGCACGGGGAACGCGATTTGCCCGGCGAACCGCGGCGCGTTGTGGTTCCAGTTGACGACGACGGGCGTGTCCGCCCACATGGGCGAGATCGACAACGGCGTCTCGGCCATCGAGAAGGCCAACCAGGCCATCGCCATCCTGAAGGAGTACGAGCGACACCTGATCGAGCACTTCATGGATCACCCGTACTTCCGCGATCTGCCGCACCGGCCGATTCAACTGTGCATCGGCATGATGCGGGCCGGCGAATGGCCCAGCAAGGTGCCGGATCGCTGCGAGGTGGAAGGGGGCATTGGCTTCCTGCCCAACAAGGACATCGAAGACGTCAAGGACGAGATGCGGCAGTGGATCCGGGACAAGGGCGACGACTGGCTCCGCGATCATTTCGAACTGCGCTACGAGCGGCTGCACAACGCGGCCTTCGAGATCCCCTCCGAGCATCCCCTGGTGCGCTGCGTGTGCGGGGCGGCCACCGCGGCAGGGCTCTCCGAGCGCGTACAGGGCTGGAGCGTATCGTGCGACGCCCGGCTGTTCCCGCAGGTTGCCGGGATGCCGGTGGTTACCGTCGGCCCGGGGCAACTGGCCCGGGCGCACTCGGGCGACGAGCGAATCGAGCTACAGGAGATCCTACGGGCCGCGAAGCTGTATGCCCTTGCCGCCATGGACTGGTGCGGCGTGGAAGGGCCGTAGGCCCCGCCATCGCGCGCGTCACTTGCCCGGCTCGGGCGGATCCGGCGGCACCACCCGGAAGGCCAACGTAGCATGGCCGGCGCTCCCGAAATCGCCGGCCGCGCGGATCCAGCACGCCTCGTCGTAGACGCCCGACGCCGGGATCCCCATCCGCGCGCTCAGGCGTTGCCGCGTCATCGGCTCGATAGCAATGTCCCAATGATCGGGCGCGATCTCCCAGCCCGCCGGCAGATTCGTCACGGAGATGGTGCCTTTCACCGGCTCATCGCCGAGGTTGTACGCACATAGGGAGAAGGCGGTTTCCGAGCCGGGCGCGAGGGTGTACTCGTGGGCCTGCGTCCACCCCTCCCGCCGCAAGGCGACGGACGAACGCGGCATCTCGAGTTGCAGCACCACGCGCGACGGCTCGCCTTGCCGATACGCGGCGGCCGGCACCGCTTGCAGCGGCAGCTTGCCGGCCTCGCCCGGGGGCAGCACGACGAACACCGCGGCCGAACGCAACTCCGAGGGCACCTCCGCGCCGAGGGGCCGCCCGAGGTAGTCGAACACGGATTCCACGGCGACGCCATCCGGCAACGCCCACTCGGCGTGCGCGGCGCCGCGTCCCTCCCAATCCACCCGCTGCTCCGTCCACGCCACGAGCACATCGCGGGCCACGTCACCCGCCGGCGGCCCGATGCCGTCCGGCGTGGCCCGGAAGGCATAGACATGGGCGTCGGGCTGATCGGCCAAGGGCCACCGGCCCAGGCATTCCGCCCCGGCCAGGAGCCGGCCGAGGGCGGCCAATGCCACGTAGCTCGGCCGGGGCGTCAAGTCCTGCCGGAGCAGTCCGAACTGCACCGTGTGCTCGCCTTCCATGTAGTAGCCGAGGATGAAATGGAAATGGCGGGACGAGCCGGCGAACAGGCTGGTTGCGTAGGAATGGGCCATGAACTCGGCCTTGCGCACCGCGTCGGCGTGCGTGTAGTCGCCGCAGGGACTGTCCGGATCGGCTTTCATGCCGCGATCGCATTCGGTAACCCAGATGGGCCGCCCCGAGGCCGCGTCGCGGGCGGGCGCCCATAGCCGCTCGTAGTCATGGGGCCAGTCGTAGGAGTGGATGCTGTAGACATCGTAGTAGGGCCAGGTTTCATTTTCGAGGATGCCGCGGGCGAGGGCGGCGGTGTTGATGCCGCCGAGGGGATTCCAGCACACCGTGAGGCCCGGATCGCCCGCCTTGAAGCCGAGATAGGCGGCCTTCTGATGGGCGCACAAGTCGTCGATCGTGCGGCCGCCGAAATTGCCCGCATTCCCTTCATTCCACGGCTCCCACGCCTGCACACGCCCCCTGAACCGCGCCGCCATGGCCTTGCAGAACGCATACAGGTGGAGCAGATTCGTGTATTCGCCGTCCACGGCCCAGGTGGGCGTCGTGTGGAACACCTGGAGTACCTTGAGGCCCTCCCCCGCTTCCATGTCCGCCACGGCGTCGTACTTCGTATCCGCCACGAACGTGTCGGGCGCTGTCTGCACCTCGCGCCAATGGATCCGATCGCGGATCCAGTTGATGCCCGCGAGCGCGCCAAGGTGGGCGAGATCATGGCGAACGGCGAAGTCGTCCGTGCGATACCAGGAGAGCGCGCCGTCGACGCAGACGGGGGAATCATCGGGCACGGGGCGGGTGGGCGGCGCGAGCACGGCGGCCGTCGCAAACCCCGCAACCGCGTCCCGTGCGTCCATGAACTCGATCCGATACCAGCCGACGCCCAGGCCACCGAGGCCGGCCGACGTGGCCCCCCCATCGAGCGCGCCTTCGCCTACCAGCGTCAACGCGTCGTCCAAGGCCGCCCACCGCACTGCGCGCCCCTGGCACGCATCGGGAACGGGCACAATCACGTCCTCGCCTGCGTAGTAGACATTCCCGACATGGCGCGCCTTCGGCGCGTGAATGGTTCGTTGATACACCGCAGCATCCCCCCCGGCCGCCGGGGCCTGCCCGAACGCGGCAACGCCTCCGGTAACGGCAAACATCGCGATAGCGATCGCCCCCATCGTCAGTCTCCTCGACAGAGATTGCATCATTCCGCCTCCGCAACAAACCCGTGATAGCGCCCCATCCAGTAGGGCAGGAGATAGGCGGCGCCGTCATCCTCGTGGCGGCCATCGCCGCCGTAGTCGGGCACGTAGGGATTCCGGTTCCACTTGGCGAAGTCGCGTTCGTCCGCGGGCAGCACGCGGCTCAACTGCCGATCCCGAAATCGATCGGGCCGGGACTGGAACACCACGTCGGCGCGGTGGCTGTTCATCATGCGCCAGTGCCGCCGATCCGCCGGAATGGCGCGCAGGTTGTCCACCGCCGCATCGAGGTCGACGTAATCGGGATCGATGGTGGCCGTGACGAAGGCGTAGAAACTGGGCCGCTCGGGTGCGACGGTTCGATAGTGGCGCCGCACCGCACCCCGCAGCGCCCGGCGCACCCTCGGATCCTGTTCGAGTTGGAGAATCGGATACCACGCCACATACCCCAACTGATCGTCGGAATGGTTGTTGCTGTCGGGAAACACCTTCTTGGACAGCAGCACGTTGTTGAGGTATCCGTGCTCGGTGATGAGCGAATCGTAGTGTTTCTTGTACTTGTCGTCGCCGGTGATGGAATGGGCCACCTTAAGGAAGGACAGCATCTGCAGGCTGTTCAGGCCATTCTCGAGGTAATGCTCCGGCACCCCATTCAGCAGTTCCGGACTCCAGAACCCCCACGTCGTGCGTTCCCCGTCCCAGTCGATCAGGAGGTATCCGTTGTCCACAATGTAGTCGGTGAGGGCGCGCACCTGCCGCTCGCAGAGGGCCCGTTCTTCGGGAATCGACTGGGCAATATGCTGCCAATACGTGTAGAACGCCAGGTAATGCCCGTCGATCTCGTCGCTCGACGTGTCGCTCTTCCAATACATGGCGCCGTCCGGCGTGGGCCGCCACTGGGCGTCTTTGGTCTTGCCAACCTCGGCAGGCACGACGCTGCGCGCTACGAGCCCGGGCGTGCCCGAGGCGTTCTGGAGCAGGTAGAGTGCGTGCATGCTCTCTTTGGCCGAGCGTAGCGCGTCCTCGCCG